>CAIPRZ010000036.1 GCA_903867585.1 uncultured Chlamydiae bacterium | reverse complement strand
TACCGAAGGGGATCCTCAAATTAAATCCCGAAGAAGACAAACCGCTCATGAGATCGCCTATCAAGAAGGACCCAAATCAGTTCGTCGCGCTAAAACTGTAATTACTAACCCCACTCACTTAGCCGTCGCCCTTGAATATGATGAAGTCGAGCAAATCGCTCCTAAGATTGTCACGATGGGACAAGGTATCATGGCTGAAAAAATTATTGATGCCGCCCTTGAATATAATATTCCTGTGATGAGAAATGTGCCTCTTGCACAAACCCTTTTTGCAACTGGTAAAATCGGACAATATATTCCTGAAGAGTGTTATATCGCGGTCGCTGAAATTTTAAAATGGCTTAAGTCCCTCGAACAAGGTCAGGATGAAATTCCTGATATCTTTAAGTAGCCAATAAGGCCCTTTTTGAGTTAGAAAAAAGATTATAAGGTAATGTTATGAGTTTTTTAGATAGATCTACCAAATTTTTAGGTGGAGACAAAGTAGTCGGCGTCATCAACCGTTCAAGTGATGTCCTTCTTGCTTTTTTCATCATCGTGATCATCATGATGATTATCATCCCAATTTCTCATACCATTTTAGATAATCTCATTGCCTTAAATATGGCAGTTTCCATCTCTTTATTGATGGTAGCCCTTTATATTCCAAGAGCGGTTAATTTATCGATCTTCCCCTCTATTTTGCTCATTACCACCCTTTTTAGATTGGGTATTGAAATATCTGCTACTCGTCAAATCTTACTTACAGCCTCTGCTGGTAAAATTATTGAAACCTTTGGAAAGACAGTTGTTGGAGGAAACTTTATTGTAGGTATCATCATCTTTTTGATTATCACAATCGTCCAATTTATTGTGGTAACTAAAGGGGCAGAGAGGGTTGCAGAAGTAGCTGCTCGCTTTACCCTGGATGCGATGCCTGGTAAACAGATGAGTATTGATGCTGATATGAGATCTGGAATTATCGATTCTAACCAAGCCCGCGATGCCAGATTGGCTCTTACAAAAGAATCCCAGCTCTATGGAGCCATGGATGGAGCCATGAAGTTTGTTAAGGGGGATGTTATTGCAGGGATTGTGATCGCGATCATCAACATTATTGGGGGCTTGATAATTGGTATTACCATGCACCATATGAGCGCTTTGCAATCTGCCCAAACATACACCCTGTTATCAATCGGTGGCGGCCTTATTTCCCAAATACCTTCTTTGCTTGTTTCAATGACTGCCGGTATTGTGACAACTCGTGTGTCATCTGATAAAAAAGATGCCAACTTAGGGAAGGACATTTCGCAGCAGCTGCTTTCCCAACCTAAAGCGATTATGCTGGCAGCAGGTGTTTTATTAAGCATGTCTTTTATCAAAGGCTTCCCTTCTATTATCTTTTTAATCATAGCCGTTGTAGTAGGAACCCTTGGCTTTGCTTTAAACTATCGAGAGAAACAGGAAAAACTCAAAATGGCCAGTGCCTCCTTAGGGGGGTCTGTTGAAACCGATGTAGAGGGTCACAAGCTTGTTCGCGGTGGAATCGATGATTATGCGATCACCATGCCGGTTGTTTTAGAACTTGGTAAATATCTATCGGTATTAATTAAAAAAGATAAATCCCAAGGAAACTTCGTTGAAGAGATGATCCCTAAAATGAGGATCGCCCTTTATCAAGATCTAGGTGTTAGGTTCCCCGGGGTTCATGTCCGTTCCGATGCTCCCAATCTAGAATCCGATGAGTACGCCATCTTACTTAATGAAGTACCGGTTGTAAGAGGTAAAATTGTTCCTAATGCCCTTTTAACTGGGGAATCTGTTGAGGTTTTAAAACGGTATAATATCCCTTTTACCTCTTCAAAAAACATCTTTGGTCAGCAGGCCAACTTTGTGGATAGCAAATATCAATCCGTTTTAGAAAAAGCTAATATTAAGTTTTGGCGTCCATTTGAAGTGATGATTTTACATTTGTCTTATTTCTTTAAGCAATACGCCTCAGAATTTATCGGTATCCAGGAAATGAGAGCGATTTTAGAATTTATTGAAAAATCATTTCCCGATCTTGTTAAAGAGGTCTCCCGTCTTGTTCCCCTTCAAAAAATGACAGAAATCTTTAAACGTTTGACCCAGGAACAAATTTCTATTAAGGATCTTCGCACCATATTAGAAGCCCTTTCAGAGTGGGCCCAATCAGAAAAAGATACCGTTCTTTTAACAGAATATGTCCGATCCTCTTTAAAACGATATATTTCCTATAAGTATTCTCAAGGCCAATCGATGCTGGCTGTTTATCTCCTTGACCCAGAAATCGAAGATCTTATTCGTGGAGCGATTAAACAAACCTCAGCTGGTTCTTATTTAGCATTAGACCCTGATTCTGTTCAGATGATTTTACAATCTCTACGCAACGTCGTGACTCCAGTACCTGTAGGTGGCCAGCCGCCGGTACTACTGACTTCTATTGATGTGAGACGTTTTGCACGAAAACTTATTGAATCTGAATATCCTGATATGGCTGTTTTATCCTATCAAGAAATAGTTCCAGAAGTTCGAATACAACCCCTTGGCCGAATAGCCTTAAAATAACGTATGTCAGACATAAATAATCCCATATCTTCTGTCACCAATGATCTAGTAAAAACCCAGCAGGCAGAAACTACCCAAAGTTCTCAAAGGGCTGCTGTTGTCCAAGAATCGATGCAGAACTCGGTCACAAGTTTTATGGATCAATTTGCTGTTAATACTATGCAAATTATTCGTCGAAATAGCGAGCCTCTTGAAGAAAGAGTCCGTAAAAAAGTTCGTCATGAAAATCCAGATAAAGGTGGGGCTGAAGGGGAAGAACAGATCCCTATGGAAGTAGAGAAAACAGGGGAAGTTTCTGAATATTACGAAAATCGAAATCCTGAGATCAAATCTAAATCCTTACTAAGTCTCAAAGATTCCATTTCAAAATTTGATACCGCTGAAGACATCTTGCAAAAGATTTTAGATAATTACCCCGATCCTGTCATGGCAGATACCGCTTTTGAATATCTTTTGCAGGTATTACCCGATGAGCTTAAAGAAAAGATCTTTAATGCCAGATCTAATTTTGAAAAAAGATTTGGTCGCAGCTTGCAGGCTGGAAAAAACATTTTCGAAGAGTCATTAAAATTTTCTAAAGAAGGTCTTGCTCCCCCTTCTGAGCTTCGTCAAGTTTATTCGGAACTGACGGGGGCTCCGAAATCGACTTTAGATTTATTTCAGGAATTACTTGTTAAATTCACTTTTGAAAAGATGAAAGAGGCGATTAGCTTTTGGTTACATGCTCTTGGAGCTGACCTCAATAGCAAAGGGAGCTCAATAGAAAGGGGTGAATTAAAAAAGCTGATTGATGAGACAAGAACTTTACAAGCCATTTTAAGCGTCTATAAATTTTTTGCATCAAAACAGAGGGAATTGATCTTGAATTTAGCTCGTAAAAATGCTGAAGCTACGCCAGAAATGAACTACCAAAATCTTGCTAAATTATTTGTGAATATACTCCAAGATCCCTATCCCTCTCCTGATAAAATCTTAAGTCTGAAATATAACTTGAATATTAGTAGTAACCTTTTATCTCAAGAGGCTGTATTAAATATCATGTGTTCAGGAATTAAAAATGTCTCTCCAAGGCTTTATAAAAATCAAAAACATCAAGAAGAGGTGTTATCCTGTTTTCTTATATCCCTTGAAGCGATTGATAACGTATTGGATGAATCCTAATGAAAACACCCTATCCGATTGATAATTTTTTAAATGCTTTATCTGAAAAACTGGGGCTTGAAATCAACCCTGACATCGAAGGAGGCCTTGTCCTTTTAATCGATGAAAAATATAAAATACAGATCGAGTTTCTAGAAGACCGGGTCCTCATTTCAAGTGTGATTGGTGAAATTCTCCCCTCTCGATATAGACATCAAGTGTTTCAAGATGCTTTAAAAGCCAATTTTAAATCATCAGCTTATGGAACATTAGGTTATAGCAGCGGACAAAAATTACTTTTTCTTATATTAAGTTATCCTATCATTCCCCCTAACGACTCAGACCTTGTCAATGGTATCGAGGGTTTTATTTTAAAATCTAAAGCCTGGACAGATGCCCTACAAGGTTCTAATACACGATTACTGACATGAATCTAGAAACTCTTTATAAAAAATTTGATGGGCAAAAGCAAAATGGCTTTATTTGCCCTCTGTTTTTTTTAAAGACCGAAGATTCCTCTCAACTTGGCGAATATCCTGATTTAAAAAAACTAGCTCTTTTTGCTAAAGCTTGCGGATTTCAAATTATCCAGCTTCTTCCCATTTTTGATACAGGACCAGAATCCTCCCCTTATAGTTCAAGGTCATGCTTTGCTTTAAATCCCATCTATATAGCTCTTAATAAATTAGAAGATATTGATACAAAAGATCCCGATTACATCCTTTTATATCAAAAAAATGAGACTCCCTATTTTAATTATTATGAGACCTATCTTCTCAAAATGAAGCTTCTAAAAAAATATGTCTGGTCCAAAAAAAAATGGATTAATTCCCGTTTAGATTTTCATAGCTATGTAAAAAACAACTCTTGGCTAGAGCCTTATGCGATCTTTTGTGTTTATAAAGAGATGACCGATCTTCCTCCAGAAAAATGGCAAATAGACCAAAAAGCATTTTGCGAGCAAAACGAAGATGACATTTTTTTTCATATTGCTTTGCAGTTTTTTTGCCACGAGCAGTTTACAAACGCCCAATCTTTTATTAAGTCTCAAGGAATCGAGCTTATGGGCGATATTCCAATTTTACTAAGTCCAGATAGCGTGGAAATGTGGACTCATAAAGAGCTTTTTGATTTCAATTTAACAGTCGGAGCCGCCCCTGACCAATACTCTGATGAAGGACAAACCTGGGGATTTCCATTAATCCGTTTTGTCGATAAGCCGATGGAATGTATCCAATTTTGGAAAGCCCGGATCCATTTTTTATCCTCCTATTTTTCTTTATACCGGATTGATCATGCCGTTGGATTTTTTAGATTATGGGTCATGCCAAAAGGGGAAAAAGCTCGCTACGGCCATTTCTTCCCAAATAGTGACGAAGCGGCAATAAATAATGCTAAAATTATTTTAGGAGCTATCTGTAAAGACACCCCGATGATTCCTATTGCCGAGGATTTGGGAGTAATCCCCGATTATGTAAAAAAATTTATCACTGAAGCCAAGCTTTGCGGAACAAAAGTTGTCCGTTGGGAAAGACAATGGGAAATTCCTGGACAGTTCATCCCTTTTAATGAGTATCCTCATTATAGCATGGCCACTTTATCTACCCACGATCTAACCTTTATGTTTGAAGAATGGTCTAAAGATATCGTAGGGGCTAAAGGACTAGCTAATTTATTAGCTATCCCCTATTCACCCTCTTATAGCCCGTCTATGCAAGAGATCGTATTAAAAAAACTACATAAGTCAGGAAGTTTATTTGTTATAAACATGATTCAAGAATATCTTTATCTTTACCCCGGCTACCAAAATCTATTATTTAGGGTTAATGATCCAAGTATTGTTTCTTCTAATAATTGGACAACGATCATGAGCTTCTCCATAGAAAAACTGACTAGTGACGCTCATTTTTGTCAAAAAATACATAAGATACTAAAAGCTCATGTTTAAATTTTTTACCCTGCTTGCTTTATCTCAATCTCCCGATCCCCTTTACCTTGAAAGTCTCTATAGCCGGCAAGATCCCCTCTCATTAACAAAACAGCTCTACTTTTATACCCAATATCCTAATACCCACGAAGGACAAAGAGCTAAAAAAAAGATCTTAGAGCTTCTAGATATTAGTAGTTTAGATCCCCTCATGCCGATCGAGTTAAATAGTATCTTGTTTGAAGAACTCCTAAAAGCGGTATTTAAAACCACAACAAACCCCATTCTTCTAGATACCCCTTCTATTAATTTTATAAATAATTTAAGCCTTAATCATAAAAATAGAGCTCTTAAGGGATCTTCTTATTTGACAAGAGAAGAACTTGAAAAAGGAGACACTTGTGACATCGATGTCGGAAGGGGCATGCTTGTTCTGGCTTTTGGTCAAGAGTCTGAGGGGAAAGAAAAAATTCAAAGTTATGAAGCGGTTCTTGATTTTATGGCACTTTGTGTCAAAGCGCGCCTTTGTAAAGAAGCCACAAATGAAGAAAAGGTTCATGCCATGAATCACTTCATTTTTTATGAACTCGGTTACCGTTTCCCAGCCCATTCTGAACATGAAGAAAAAATTGATACCTATACCCTGTTACCTAGTGTTCTTGATAACCGGCAAGGGGTCTGTTTAGGAGTCTCCTTACTCTATTACGCTCTGGCCCAGCGGCTCGGACTTGATCTTGATATCTATACGCCCCCTGGTCACATTTTTTTAAGTCTTCATGAAGACCTTAATATTGAAACCACAGCGCGTGGTATTCATATGCCCATCGAAGCTTATTTAAGCTTACACGTCAAAAGTCTTAATAAAAGAACTCAAAAAGAGCTTCTTGGCATGGCTCTTTTTAACCAATCCTCGGTATTTTTAAAAAAACAAGATTTTAAAAAAGCTGCTGATCTTTATGAAAAAGCGCTCGCCTTTATCCCTGATGATCCACAGATTTTAGAACTATTAGGCTCTTGCTATCTCATGGATAAACAGCTAGCAAAGACCCATAAGGTCTTTACAAAACTTCAAAAAATCAAAGAGAAGACCTTGCTCACCTCTAATTATATCGTAGAAGATTTCTTCAAAGGCTACATTACTCCCGAAGGTCTTCAAGCTATTTTTAAAGATGTGGATAGCGATATGCAATCGCTGATCAATAAATCCTATGAGCTTGAAACTATCCATAAAAAAAGCCCTAAATTTCGATCCGCTCTTTATCAACTAGGCATTACTTATTTACAGCTTCACCAATATGAAAAAGCTTTTTTAGCTTTAGAAAAACTCTACTCACAAGCTGACGATGACCCCGCTCTTGTCTACTACCTTACTCAATTATCTTTGATCCGGTTTGATAGACCTAAAACGCTTCTCTATAAAGAAAAACTAAAATTTCTTATCAAAAAACATGATTATAATCCACAAGCTGTACAAAGGCTTTTAGAAGAAATTGAACACCTCTGGCCTTCAGGATTTGACACAAACCTTTAAGTGTTCTACTTTCTGAATAAAAGCGTCATTTTTATGAAATGGATTATTCCCCTTCTTACAATCTTATACTTAAGCTTTAACTACGATAAAGGCACCCTTTTGGAGCTTTCCGATGGCTCTAGATGGAAAATAAATGAAAAGGATGCCGAAGTGACAGCATTATGGATTGTGCCCGTGCCAATAAAAGTCGAAAAAGGGACTGATGAAACCTATCCCTATATTTTAAATAATCTCCAAACTAAACAAAAAGTCAAAGCTGATAAAAGCTAAATTAAATAGTCATCTAATGCCTAATATAACCTACTTAACCCACGCTGTTGGAATAAGGACCGCTTTAGCCTTTGAAGAGGTACTTTTAGGAATTAAGAAGATTAATTCATAACTGGAATAAACCTCAGGAAGGTTATCCTTTATGTATTCCATAGAGCACTCATTTTTTCCATATTGATCAAATGTAATATCAGGACGATTCGGAACCTTAAAATCGTCTATCACAATGATGCAATTATCTTTAAAATTTTGACCTATAAGAGTTAACTCATCACGCAAAGGCCAAAAATCGTTCCAATGAGCATCTAAATAAAAAATTGGACGAAATTTATTTAGTGTTGGAAGCAGTGTCTTGAAAACTTCAACAGAATTACCTAGATGAAAATTTATGTTTTTTCGATTTCCAATTTTTGATTTTGTAAAATCTAAAAAGGAAGGATTAATTTCTATCGTATCCACTCTATCAAATATTCGTGAAAAAACGATTGTGGAATCCCCTTTAAAGGTTCCAGTTTCAATACAAAGATTAAGTTCGTACTTGTCTTTTAACATCAGAAAAAATGAACTAAGCTCCGGGGCCCACTTAAATCCACAATAACCTAAATCATATAATTCATCTATTTGGGTACCGTAACGAACATTTTCTAAAGTCGGGAAAGAACCATAATCCACATATTTTACGGAATTAAGAGGTAATGCGGCAAAGAAGATAGAACTCAATAAATAAAACATAAAAGCCCCACAGTTAGGAGCTTCGAGTATTTAAACTTAATAACTTATATTTCAATATGTTTTTTTAGACGGTAAAACCTACATTTTTCTAAATAAACAATTACCAAACCATGATTCAGGTTTATCAACATCAAAATCAGTGGCTATGAGTTGAAAGCCATGCTTAGTCATCCAAGGTAATACATCCATAAAAGTATATTGTCCTTGATAGGCTTCACAAAAAATGACCTCCATCCAAATAAGGTTTGTATTCTGTGCTAAATGGCTTGCTTTTATCATGTTCAATTCAAAACCTTGCATATCAAGCCATAGAAAATCAATTTTTTTTATATTAACTTTTTCTGCCCATGAATCTAACCCAATAACGTTAACCTCTATTTTTCGAGGAAAGTAAACCCATGAGGCCTTTTGTAAATGCTCCTTAGGGGGAAGAAGAGAACTTGATGCGAAAACATTGAAGGGATCGTAATTTGCATATGAAACATAAAAACTGGCTGTACCATCTTTATCTCCTAAAGCTAATTGATAAGAGTAAACATTTTTACAACCCTTCAATTTTAAATTCATTTTATCAAATAATTCTGGAACAGGTTCAAAGACATGTATAAAACCTTTAGGCCACGAACGTGACATTAGAAAAGAGTCCTGTCCGTTGTACCCGCCGGCCTCTACAATTACAGGATTTTCAGGAACAAGCCTTTTAACAAATTCTAAAACAGCTGTAGTATTATCTAATCTGCTAATGTGTGAGAATAAACTGCTTCCAAAAAACACACTAAAAAAAAATAATTTTTTCATAAAAATCTCTCAAAATTTTATTCATAGCTCTGATGAATGCGTGTTAAATATTTACTACTAATAAGAAT
>CAIPRZ010000035.1 GCA_903867585.1 uncultured Chlamydiae bacterium | reverse complement strand
TGAAAGGTGTTATTTCACAATTTTCATATCCTTTCATTTTTTCAAAAACTTCATTAAGTTCTATGGCAACTTTTTCTTTATTTTGAAGGTACGTAGCCTCTAGAACCCCAGTATCTAATAGAGCCTGGCTAAAAAGAGCTTCAGGAAAAATAAGCTCTTTACTTGAAGCATCAAAACTATGATTAAACAATAAAACTAGTCCCTCCTGAAGATCAGAGTTAAGCTTGTTTTTAGTAATACTTTCTTTGTTTTGATCCAAAAATAAAGGAGCAATAGCGCTAAAGGCCATAGATCCAATAGCTAAAACAGCAATCGAGGTAAGTAGTACTTTTTGATGGCGACGAAATAGTTGAAACATGCTTTGTTAATTCCTATTAATAGGCTTTTGCGTAAATGACTTGTTTTTTCGATTTTTTCCCTGATAAAACGCAAATGCCCTCTTTATCAGATTGATCTTGCGGTATGCAGCGAATGGTGACATTTAAATCTTTTTTGATTTCTTCTTCAATCCAAGATTCTTCACCCCAATATCCTCTTATAAACCCGCTTTTTTCACTGTTTTGGAAAAACTCATAGAACTCTTCTTTAGATTCTGCAGTAAAGATATTATCTTGCAGCCTTTTTAAGGCTTTTTCATAAAGATGAAATTGTAAACTATCTAATAAATTAGTCACCGAGCTTAAAAACTCGCTTTGATCGATAAATTTTTTCTCTTTAGGTCCAAGATGTCTTTGCATAAGACACACTTTCCCCTCATCGATATCTTTGGGCCCAAGTTCCACTCTTAATGGAACCCCTTTTTTAATCCATTCCCAGGCTTTATCACCACCCCGTTTATCACGATCATCCACGTAAACTTCAAGGTTGTATCCATGATATGAAATCGATTCTAGCTGTTGTTTTAGATCATTGGCTTTTTCAAGAACCTCTTCATCGCGACCTTTTCCATGCAAGATAGGGAGAATGACAATGTGTAAAGAGGCCACTTTTGGAGGTAAAATCATCCCATCATCATCGCCATGGGTCATGATCATAGCTCCAATTAAACGGGTGGTTAAACCCCAAGAGGTGGTATGAGCATAGTCTTCAAGGCCATCGATGTTTTGAAATTTAATATTTGAGGCTTTAGCAAAATTTTGGCCTAAATGATGAGAGGTCCCCCCCTGTAAAGCTTTACCATCTTGCATCATCATCTCTAAGGTATAAGTAGCTTTAGCTCCTGGGAATCTTTCCCCAGGCGTTTTTTCACCAACAATCACTGGGATTGCTAAATAGCTTTTGATAAATTCTTGATAGATATGGAGCATTTCAAGCGCTTTATCATGAGCTTGTTTATCGGTAGCATGAGCGGTATGCCCTTCTTGCCATAAAAATTCAGCCGTTCGCAAAAACAATCGAGTTCTCATTTCCCAACGGACAACATTACACCATTGATTGATAAGTAGCGGTAAATCTCTATAAGAGGTAATCCATTTAGAAAACATCTCTCCAATAATAGTTTCAGAAGTAGGTCTTACTATTAAGGGCTCTTCTAAAGGACCTGCTGGAATTAATTTCCCATTAGGACCTTTTTCTAAACGGTGATGCGTGACAACAGCACACTCTTTAGCAAAGCCCTCGACATGCTCAGCTTCTTTTTCTAAAAAACTTAATGGGATAAAGAGCGGAAAATAGGCATTTTTAACCCCTGTTTTTTTAAAAGCTTTATCTAAAACTTTTTGAATGTTTTCCCATATGGCATAACCAAATGGTTTAATAACCATACACCCTCTTACTGGGGAATGTTCAGCAAGCTCGGCCTGTTTAATGACCTCTTGGTACCATTCGGGATAATTTTCTTTTCGTGTTGGGGAAATCGCGGTTGTTGTCTTGGACATAGCCTTTGCAAAGTTTAAATAACAAATAAGGGATGATTATCTAAAGAAAAGGGATACTGTTCAAATGTTTTAAATAAATTAGGCATTCTTATTAATAAACAAATCTTTAGCCCTTTTTTGAAAGGTCATTTCAAGACTGTCCTGAATTTGCTCTTGCAACTTTTGAAGCTTTTCTTTGTCTGTGTAGGCAAAAGGGGCTATAGAAAAACTTTGAGCCTCCATTTTACGGACCACTTCGGGATCAAGAAGAACTTTTTCAAGAAGGGCCATATCAGGTGCGCAAAGAGCGATGGTGGCTTGATGAAGGAGATTTTTTAAAGTTACCCTTTGAGCAGCCCCTACCCATTTTTGACCATCGATAAGAAGATCGTACTGGGTAGGTTTTGCCATACAAAACCGCTCCCCCACTGTCCCTTCAAGAGGCTTTTGTAAAAATTCTTTTTTACAATCATGGCTGCAAAAGGGTTTTAAAGCTTCTCCTATATAGCCATTAATTGTTTGATAACGATCAAGCGTGCCAGTAATGTGACAAATGGCCTTTAGTGGTATAATGACGCTGAAGGCAAGATCCCATAGATGAAAAAGAGCGCCTCCCCCTGTTGGCCTTTTAGCCGTTTTAATTCCAAGCTTATCTAATTGAGATAAATTTAGGTGTTCTTCTGGCTTCATTAAGAGGCCATAAGTTAAAGAAGGATCCTTAAAACGGTAGAAATGGAGGGTCGGTTGATCCAAAGTCTCTAAAAAGAATTGATCAAGCTCCATGAGCTCTTTAGCACTTCTTGCTTCACTGTTAATGATTTGCCACATGATTTTTTAAAATGAAAAATTATTAAATTATAATAATCGTATTTTAAATTATGAATAATTGCCAAAAAAAAAGGTAATTAATAAGATCTGCAATATACATACAACCATGGTTAAAGGATATGTTTGACAAATTTACTAATAGAGCGAAACAAGTTATCAAGCTAGCTAAGAAAGAAGCTCAAAGACTTAATCATAATTATTTAGGCACAGAACACGTGCTTTTAGGTCTTTTGAAACTTGGCCAAGGGATCGCAGTAAACGTCCTTAAAACCTTTAATCTTGATTATGACATTATCCGTGCTGAAATTGAAAAAGTAGTAGGCTTTGGTCCTGAAATTCAAGTTTATGGCGACCCTACACTCACCTCTAAAGTAAAAAAAGTATTTGAATCTGCTAATGAAGAGGCTCTTGCTCTTAATCACAATTATGTAGGAACAGAACACCTTTTATTAGCTCTTCTTCGTCAAACCGACGGGGTTGCTGTTCAAGTTCTTGAAAACCTCCATATTAGTCTTAAAGAGATTCGTAAAGAAATTCTCAAAGAGCTTGAAACCTTCAATCTCCAACTTCCTCCGATTGGCTCAACCCCTCCTAACCAAGCAGGAAGCGCAAAACCTGCTATGGAAAAACCAACAGCCTTAGATAAGACACCAGCTTTAAAAGCTTACGGACAAGATTTAACAGAACTTTGTAAAGAAGGAAAACTCGATCCTGTTATCGGTCGAAAAGATGAGGTTGAAAGACTTATCTTAATCCTTTGTCGCCGCCGTAAAAACAACCCTGTTCTCATCGGCGAAGCAGGCGTTGGAAAAACAGCGATTGTAGAAGGGCTAGCTCATGCGATTATTAAAGGAGAAGTACCTGATCATTTAGCTAAAAAAAGACTAATCTCCCTTGATCTAACTCTGATGATTGCAGGTACTAAATACCGTGGTCAGTTTGAAGAGCGTATCAAAGCTGTGATGGATGAGGTTAAGAAAAATGGTAACATTCTCCTATTTATCGATGAGATCCATACTCTAGTTGGGGCTGGAGCGGCTGAAGGTGCCATTGATGCATCTAATATATTAAAGCCTGCTTTATCTCGTGGAGAAATCCAGTGTATTGGAGCAACCACACTTGATGAATACCGTAAACACATTGAAAAAGATGCCGCTTTAGAAAGACGTTTCCAAAAAATTCAAGTGGCCCCTCCTGGGACTGAAGAGGCGATTCAAATTCTTTCTGGTCTCAAACTCAAATATCAAGAGCACCACAAATGTATTTACACCGATGCTGCTATTAAAAACGCCGTTTATCTATCTGATCGTTACATCACTGGAAGATTCCTTCCAGATAAGGCGATCGATCTTTTAGATGAAGCTGGTGCTAAAGCTCGTATTGCCATGATGCAACAACCTGAAGATATTACCCGCTTTGAAGAGGATATTGAAAAGATCCGTCAAGCCAAAGAAGAAGCCATTGGACGTCAAGATTATGAAAATGCTGCTAAACTTCGGGATAATGAAAAGAAACTGCGCGAGAAGCTAGAAAATCTTCGTAAAGATTGGGAAACTTCTAAAGAAAAGATGCAGGTGATCGTTGATGAAGAGGATGTAGCGCAAATTGTTTCTAAACAAACCGGGGTTCCTGCTACCCGTCTTACTGAAGGCGATGTTCATAAAGTCCTTAAAATGGAAGATGAACTTAAAGGTTCCATCATTGGACAAGACAATGCTGTTTCCACTGTTTGTAGAGCGATTAGACGCTCAAAAGCTGATATTAAAGATCCTAATCGCCCAATTGGTTCTTTCCTATTCTTAGGACCAACAGGAGTTGGTAAAACTCTACTTGCTAAACAACTAGCCATCCACATGTTTGGTGGGGAAGATGCCCTCATCCAAGTGGATATGTCTGAGTATATGGAAAAATTTGCTGTTTCTAGAATGACAGGATCGCCTCCGGGCTATGTGGGTCATGATGAAGGGGGACAACTGACAGAGCAAGTAAGAAGAAGACCTTATTGTGTGGTTTTATTTGATGAAATTGAAAAAGCCCATCCTGATGTGATGAATCTTCTTCTCCAAATTCTTGAAGAGGGAAGATTAACCGATTCTGTTGGAAGAAAAATCGATTTTAAAAACACAATTGTGATTTTAACCTCTAACCTTGGCGCTGATCTTATCCGTAAATCTTCTGAGGTTGGATTTGGGGCTAAAGAGCCTTTAATTGATTTCAAAGTCTTACAAGAAAAGATGGAATCTGCAACTAAAAAGAGCTTAAAGCCTGAGCTTTTAAATCGTTTAGATGGTCTGGTTGTATTTAGACCACTTGATGTGAAAGAGCTCCATTTTGTTATCGATTTAGAAGTAGCAAAACTTCAAAAACGGTTAGCTCGTAAGCAAACCCTCATCACCCTTGATGAAAAAGCTAAAGCCTTCTTGGCTTCAAAAGGGTATGTTCCTGAAATGGGAGCAAGACCGATACGCCGCGTGATTGAGCAGTATTTAGAAGATCCCCTCTCTGAAAAACTTCTCAAAAGCCAAGGCAAACCGCTCCAATTTAGCGTAACAGAACACGAAGGACAGCTTATATTTAATGAAGCTGTTTCTGAAGAGGTTGAAGCACCGCTGGCTTAAATCTACTTTAAGAAAAAAAGCCCTCATTTTTTGAGGGCTTTTTTTTTGTCTTTTAATCTCTTCCCATAAATTTAAATATTCAATATAAACAGCCTAACAGATTGGTTTTTACTAAAATCTGATTACATTAACCCATCGCAGGTCTTTTGTTAAAAAGATCATCGATATGAATGAATTTAGGAAATGCTTATGAATATTAAAAAACACTTTTCCCTCTCTCTTGGTTTATTGACCCTGTCAGCTCCTTTATTTGTACAAGCTGATGTTGAAATGAGATTATCTAAATTAGAATCTCAACTACGTGAAACTTCTACAAAAAATGCTCGCGGAACCTTCGGACCAAATCTTGCAGACGGCAGTCCTAATATCGATGGCTACGGTTTTTATGTATCAGCTGATGCTGTTATCTATAAACTCTATGAAGACAATAACTGCTACGCAAATAGCTACCCTAGTGCCACAACTACAAGTTTTAATCCCTCTCTTTATAACACCAATTTCAATTGGAATTGGGGATTTAAAGTTGGTCTTGGATATTATGCAGAACACGATTTTTGGCAATCAGGGTTTGAATTCACCTACCTCAAAACTAAAAAAAGCGCCACAAGCTCTGGGTATTTGCTCCCATCTGCTTATTCCTCCAATGACCTTGCCTTTTTATCTCCTACAAATACTCTGACAAGTGGACCAGCTTCTGATTATTGGACAGTTGTTTTTTATAATTTAGACTGGACTCTTGGTAAAGACTTCTTTATTAGTAAATACCTCAGTCTTCTCCCTGCCTTTGGAGTTAAAACAACCTGGTTTTATCAACAACGCGATATTACCTGGCCAAATCCTCTAGCCTCTACAACTCCACCTCCATCCAATGCCGTTCAGGATAACTATCTAGCTGTGGGTCCTAAATTTGATCTACTTTCTAAGTTTTATTTTGGAAGAAACTTTAGTTTTGTCGGTGGTGTGGATGTAGCTTTATTATACGCTCGCAATCAGACCTCAAGTAATCAAAATACAGACCAAACTGTTCCTCAACCTGAAACTGATATTAGTTGGGAAGTAACAAATCAAAGCGTTAAAACTTATTCTGTTTCCCCTTATCTTGGATTTTGTATAGGGGTGGCTTATGATACTAACTTCTATGATGAATCCTATAATTTCGGAATGCAGTTAACCTATGAAGAGCAGTATTATAATAAAGCTAGCCGCCAGCTTGTAGGCTTCGGGCCCTCAGCCTTTGATGTCTCACTACAAGGTGTGGATCTTAGCCTGACCTTCTCCTTCTAATTTAAATTAAATTTTTAAATTGATAGATCCCTGACTTTTTTTTAGAGGTCAGGGATTTTTTTATTTTTTTGTGCTAATATAGAGGCATGAAAAACAAAGTTGTACTTGGAATGTCAGGCGGTGTTGATTCCTCCGTGGCTGCCTACCTTTTAAAATCTCAAGGCTATGAAGTTACCGGTCTTTTTATGAAAAACTGGGATGATGATCCCTCCTGTCCACAAACAGCTGACTTTGAAGATGTCCTACGAGTTGCTGAAGAGCTTGATATCCCCTGCCATAGCATTAATTTTGCCAGTGAGTATAAAGATTTAGTGTTTAAATCTTTTTTAGAAGATTTAAAAAAAGGGCTTACTCCCAATCCCGATATTTTGTGCAATAAGTACATCAAATTCGATGTCTTTTACCACTATGCTAAAACCCTTGGTGCTGATTTTATTGCTACTGGTCACTATGCCCAAGTAGGCTCTTTAGGGACTTTGATTAAGGGAGCAGATCCATTAAAAGACCAAAGTTATTTCCTCCATCAGGTTGATAAAAGCGTATTTAAAGAGGTTCTTTTCCCAATAGGCCACATGGAAAAAACAGCGGTAAGAACACTAGCTAAAGAACTCAAGCTATCAACAGCTACTAAAAAAGACTCTACCGGCATCTGTTTTATTGGAAAAAGGGATTTTAAAGAATTTACCGCCGGCTACTTAGGCTATCAAAAAGGGGCTATGGTCTGCATTAACACCAAAAAAAGAGTAGGACAGCATCAGGGCGCTGCTTTTTACACTCTAGGTCAAAGAAAAGGGCTTGGCATTGGTGGCGAGGGAGAGGCCTGGTTTGTAGTGGATAAAGATATGGAAACAAATACTTTATTTGTGGCTCAAGGAGAAGATCATCCTGGCCTTTACCACTCTTGTCTTACAGCCCATGATCTTAATCTTCTTGTTGATATAAAAGATTTACCAAAAAAACTAACAGCTAAAATCCGCTATCGCCAAGAAGATCAAAGCTGTGAGCTTATAGAGATCAGTGAAACTTGTTTCACCTTAAAATTTGATAATCCCCAAAAAGCTATCACCATGGGCCAATCGTGTGTCCTATATGACGGCACTGTTTGCCTTGGCGGGGGTACTATTGTCAAAAGATTTTAGTAAGCCTTGATTTTAGTTCTAGACTTTGACGATAATAGAAAAACATCTTATGCCGATGTGGTGGAATGGTAGACGCGGCAGACTCAAAATCTGCTTCTACTTGTAGGGTGCAGGTTCAAGTCCTGTCATCGGCATATTTTTTTATTCTATTAACTACCATTTATACGTTAATTGAACCGAAGCGCTATTATCGAGCAAATATTTATTCCAGAGTCCATCATACTGGATTTTCCAGCCGTAACGTTCATAATCTCCCTGAAATAACACTTGCGAGCTAAAATAGTTCCAATTAGCTCCAATACCGTAAGCTGTTTCGATAGTAGTTGGATCATTAACAAAATTGTAGGTGTACTCGTTATTATTCCACCGCTTGTCATGAATATAGCCAGCTTTTAAAGCAAAAAGGACGTTAGGATTGATTTGACGACCAAAACGGGCCCCGATTTCATTACGCAAAGTTTTATAATAAGAAGCATCAACATGCAGGTTATAGTCATTAGCTCCATGTTCTGTGAATTGAGATTCACGTCCCCAACGGTAACTGACCCGGTCAAAGGGCTCAATAAAGTTATTTGATCCCACATCTGCACGCGCATTAAATTCCAAAGACTCCTTAACTCCTACAAGATGATGTTTTGAATAAGCTTGATAAGGAGTTGTAGCCACATTTCTTGCTGTATCATAGAAGCTATAATTGGCTATAACATCACCTATTATGGTAAACCAATTAATAGTTTTTGCAAGAAGCACATCAATATAAGCTGACTGCACTTTAGCAGTACCGTAATTATGATTTATACTTACGCTGTTATAAGTCCAAGCGCCTGCTAGTTGAATAAACACATCGCTTTTTAAACCTCTGTGGTAGCCAATAATGGCGCCCCATGTCGTGTCGTTATATCCATAATAGCTGTTATAGGTATCTTTTTGACCGGCGGCTTCATAAATACCCTCTATCCAGAATTTTTCTTGATGGTTGGGCTGGTAAATGAGATCGGTTATAAGCTTATCATTTACAAGGAACATGGTTTGTTCAACAGCCATTTGCCCAGCTTTAAACCCTCCAGGACTTACAGATTCTAGTGCTTGACTTAGCTCTTTTTGTGAATACAAATTATGAACATGAGTAACACTATTAAATTCTTTTGAACCAACAGGTGATTTTATTCTTAATTGATCCAAGGCACTGGCTGCATTTTTAGCATTACGCCCCTTAGCAAGGGAGGCTAGAGGTAGAACCTCTTGCTTTAAAATTAATTGCCCGTTGTTTTCTATCACACTCATTTTATAGCCAATAGGGCTTATAATTTGCTTAAAATCTCCTGTAATAGAAGAGGCTTCAATAATAGGAGCTTCTTGGCTTATGGCGTATGCAGGGTGAATCGCTAAAATAGATTGATCAAGTGTTACAGCTTGAGTTGTAGACAAACAATCTGATGAATTATTGAAGGTTCTTATATCTAAAACAGCTTTTTTACCAAATGATATAGAGCCATCAACTTCAGCTTTACTTGCAGTATCACTTCTTAAAAATAAGCTTCCTTGAACCTTAACATCCCCTGAAATAGAGGAACCTTTATGAGTCAAAGAGGCTCGTTGAGCCACATTAATATCAAGGGCATCGATCCCATTTACAGAAACAAGATCCCCTTTTTCTATATTTAAAGAATTACAAGAAAGAGGTTTTACGCTGACAAATCTACCGTGATTGGTTTTAGTAATATTACCATGACCTTCAATAGATCCTAAAAAATTAACTTCTAAAGGAACATCTAAAACTAAGTCAGAATCATTATTGATATTAACTTTATAAGATGAAGAGTTTACAACAAATTTTAAAGAACCACTTTCAAGGCTAATATCTTGTATTCCAGCATTTTTTTTCGCTAAAAATTGGCTCGATTTAATTCCTTTTAATGTCAAATGATCACAGGTTTTTATAATATTAGAATCAATGAATTGATTGTTATGAATAACCGTCATCGGACTTTTAACGACTTCAGGAATAATTACTGGATTTTTAGATTTATTTTGTTGTTTTAATAACTGTTTTTGTTTTTTAAGCTTATAACGATTTGGTGTGTTGGCTTCTACATGGCTTACTAAGCTTAACGCAGCCATCGAGGTAACAAAAATAGATCTTCCCCAAAATGACATAAAAATCTCCCTTTTTAAATTTCATATTTCCTAATTTTGGTTTTTAGTCAAAGGAATTATTTACCAAGGATATTGAGGGGGAGTTTGTTTGACAAGATGGAAGTGAAG
>CAIPRZ010000034.1 GCA_903867585.1 uncultured Chlamydiae bacterium | reverse complement strand
GTTTTTTTTATTTTAGATTTTCCAAGAGTATATTTACGTTTAATTGTTTTTTTTAGAAATCTTTTGGACGGATTCTTGATTTCTTGTTGTACCGATTCTTCTTGAACTAAGGCTAAGGATTTATTACTATTATTATTATTTAAAGGTTTTATGTCTTCTATACTTTCATCAGCCTGGAGTTGGACAGCTAATGCCGCTAGCGCTGTCGGTAATGCCGCTTCTTCGGCATATAGCGCCGTCGGTGGTGCGATTAATAACGCAGGGCAAAGAGCTGCTCAAGGGGCTGAAAATGCAAGAACCCTAGCAGCTGATAAAATTGAAGGATTAAGACCTCAGATAGAGAATGTTCAGGCTCAAGCGGCTCCTTTGGCTGGACCTATGCGAATAATGCAAGATCCAGAAGCGGAGCAGTTAGTTAACGCAGCTTCAGCGGCTGTAGCCCCTGTGATAAGATTGGCAGAAGTCCTAGAGACTGGAACCCAGTCTTCGAAAGTAGCTAAGGCTGTTTCTAATTTCATGACCCAATCGGTCGTTCAATATACTAAACCTAAAATAACAACAGGGATCAGGTATGTCATCGATCCAACTCTACCGAATTGGATAGTCTCTAATGTTCCTAGTGGAGTTTGTGCTAACCCAAGAACGATTAGAAAAGCTTATGCTGTGGGGGTACAGGCTATTGTAACAGTTGCTGTTCTGTATTCTTTTCAGTTTTTAGATAAGATAGTTAACAACTATTTTGTGAACACTTCTAGCCCTGCCATGATCCAAGATGGCGTGGTTTTTGGTATGCTGGCCTTAATGGGTATGTTTGCCGCCGTTAAAGCTTGTCAATATGCCTCCCACGATCCTCATATAAGAACCTCACACCTTCAACAAGATCAAACCTCTATAGCAACGTTTGCAAGAAGTCTTCAAGGGGTGAGTTCCCCTGTCATTCAGAGTTTAAGTATCATACCGGCATCCTTAGTGCTTTTGAGTTTCTATGGCCAATTTAATCTTCACCCTGATCGTCCTGACCTCTATTTAAATCCTGGGCTATCGGGATCTTTACTCATGCTGACCACATTTTTAGCCTCTCAACCCCAAATAGCAGGCCAATTTTTAGAAGATCTTTCATCGCTCATAACATTACCCCTCAACGCCTCAAGAGCTTCACATGCCTTTACCTCGTTGATAACAAATCCTACTGATACCTTAATTGAACATCATACAAGAGCGATGACGATTCGAAATGGGCCTGGTGATTTAGCGCGAACCGAACTTTTTAGCCAGGCTATCACTAATTTAGGTATCAACTTAAATCAAGCCAGTCTATCAATTAAAGCCCTAGGCAGATTGGCATCAAAACTTCCTCAGGCTGTTCGTAATCCTTTAGATAGGCTTCAAGAAACAGCAACACGAATCCAAGAAGCTACAAAGAGTTCATTAAAAGATCTTATTTTATCTCGGCTTGGAGCTCAGATTAATAATCTTGTTGTTCCAGTAATTCTTAATTTGATTTTAACTCAGATCGTTGCTCAGGTAGAGTCCTTCACGGGCTATCCTTCAGGTACTTATGTCTCTTCAGGGATTAAATTGACCCCAATTATACTATCTTGGGTGGCCTCTTTTATTTATATGAAGGGCCTTTACAAAACCTATCATCAATCTCCACAAGCTAGGCCTTTAAACGTTATTTTCACCGACTTAACGCCCTCTCTTGCCGGAGATAACCTATCCCTTTTAGAAAGGGCCTCTTTGATTTCTAAGGTCGGGTCCAGTATTCTTTACCATCACAAGTTGATTCCAGCATCCCAATTTTATTTAGCCCAATCATTAGCTTCGCGCTTAACTAAGGCGCAGAAGTTGTTAGGAAATGATTGGCTGACTCCTTGGGTTGCTCATATCAGAAGGTTAGATGCAACAGATTTTGCATTGGATGCATTACATTTTGGATTAGATAGAGGGTTGGGGGTTTCTTTAGAAGAATCGATAGAAGATTATATTAGAGACAATAACTTACAAGGCCATCCTATTCCATATCAAGCTGCACAAGCAGGGGCTCTTGTCCCTGCTGGAGCCCAAATGGCTACTACTATAACCGCTGAAGATTTTCAACAGGCTCTACAACAGTTATGGGCTTCAACAGCGCCCAGATTAGAGGCGTGATTGAATACGTTTAGCTATTTTGATTATTCAAAAATAAACGATATTTAAGAATAATAAGATCCAAGCAGCAGCTTTCATCATAAATAAGAGCCCCTTTTTAAAAATAAACTAGAAGAAGAATGGCAAATATAGGCTTCAACCCAGAGGGGTAAATTGACTTAAGCAATTGACAGTTAATTAATTAACTTTTTAATTAATTTTTGATAAATTTGTAATAAAAATGAATATAAATGTTATAATTTATATAAAATTCTTACTGGAGAAGTTAAAATGTCTATTTCAATGGGTGATTTTTGCCCCTTAAATAAATGGAAAATAGATGAAGAAGGCCCCCGTTTTGTGGGCGAAAATGAACCTGCCCATATTATTGATCAAACAACAAAAAAAGCCTATTTGAATGAATCGCCTTCTATTGTTGGCTACAAATGTTTCCTTTTGACCCTAGGAACCCCTTTTGTTCATACAGCAGCTTGTATCTGTAAAATCGCATTAAATATTTTCAACATAGCACAAACCCTTATGTCTGATGAAAAAAAGGGCTTTTTTTCAAGACTATTTACGATTGGAAAACATTTATTAAATATCGCCTTAGCACCGATAGCTTTAGTTGGTTTGGAACTGGCTGCTATTTATGGAATATTTAATCCCTATGATGGTCGAAAACTCTACGCTTCCATTGAAAGAGCAACCTATGGACATCATGTTTTAGCCCCCTGTTTTCAGCCGGAAGCTAGACGGCATTTATTCGGTGGGGATATAAACCAAAAAAACGCCTTTTAAAATAGAGTTATCACTATGATGATAAATAAGAAGGCTGGCTTAGAAGTTTTAGATTGTATTCCAATCGTTTCTACAGTTACAAGCCTTTTTCATATTTATAATCGGGTATTTAATGTAAAAATTAATACCCCTTATTACAATCAATATTTAAATGGAAAATCTGTAGTTTATCACATTATTAATCTTATACCGGTAATTAATGTTATAAATGTTATTTTCTATGAATGTTTTAAATCAAAAAAACAAGTTTCTAATCAACAGCCTTTTCAACCTCTAGAGAGCTTGATTCCAATTATAACTCCACCTAGTTCGCCAGCTATCTTGGCAAGACCACGAGCAGCGGGTCAAATGACTGGAAATGTTTTTAACGATGATGAAATTATCAGAGTTCATCAACCACAAAATATTCTTTTTCCTTATGACGAAGACTTAAAAATGGCGGTGAGTCAATTTTCTTTTGATAAACATGTCGTAGTTCAAGAAGCCGTTAAAGGATGCTCTTCAGGCGTATCAGCCATGCTGGCTTTAGATCACAATAAAAAACTTGATTATAGCTTACTCAAAAACCGAGAAGCTAGTTCTTACTTAAAGATTGTAGAAGACTTAAGATCCTGCGATCTTGTTCCTATTACAACCGAACTCCACACTTTGGAAATTTATGGTATATTAAATAGCATGAATTTACAACAAAGCCTTGAGCAGCATGGTCCGGCTATTGTTCGAATTCGTGGTGAAGCCAACTCCAGTGCTCATTGGGTAATTGTTGATGAGATAGATATTGAATTAGCTTCTATAAGAATTAGGGATCCATGGCATGGATGGAGCTTTGATGTTGATGTTGATGCTTTTGAAAGAAATTGGCAAAGAGCATGGGATTTAGTAAGTTATCCTAAAA
Source organism: uncultured Chlamydiae bacterium (assembly GCA_903867585.1). Classification (GTDB taxonomy): domain Bacteria; phylum Chlamydiota; class Chlamydiia; order Chlamydiales; family Rhabdochlamydiaceae; genus CAIPRZ01. The sequence continues at coordinate 16,490 of CAIPRZ010000034.1, read as the reverse complement.
AAGATTGTATTATTCAAGTGCAAAAAGAGATCTTTTAATTACAAATCTGGTCTATTTTTTCAGTTAATTCTTTATAAAATTCTAATGGATGTTTGGAAGAATTAACGGCTATCGAAATTTTCTCAAGCTTGCCTTTGGCGCTTTTTTCAATGACAGAGGTCATTTTATTAATCGATAAACTCATAATATAGCGGCTTTGGCAAAAGGCTTTAAGTCTTGCAAGCACATAGAGCCAGTTAACACTTAACGGAGCTGGACCGAAACGATCGATCAGCTCTTTAAATATCTGTTCAGCCTCTTTAACATCTTCAATATCCCCAAAACGGTGATAAAATTCGATTCGGGTATCCAAATCGCTCATATAAGATTCAGGAATTTTAGATTCAGAGCTAAATTCAATTTTGGTCTCAATCATGTTTACAGACTGTTTTTTCTGCAGCGCTGAAAGCGTTTTTTTAAGAAGCTTGCAATAGAGGGTAAATCCTACTTGAGACACATGGCCTGATTGTTCAATTCCTAATAAATCTCCAGAGCCTCTAATTTCTAAATCACGCATCGCAATTTTTAATCCCCCTCCATATCCAGAGGTAGAAACAATCGCTTCAAGCCGTTTTCTTGTAGGTTCATCAAGATTTAGATTTTTAGGAACTAGTAAATAACAGGTGGCCGCTTTATTCCAACGACCTACACGACCTCTTAATTGATAAAGATCGGAAAGGCCAAAATTTTGGGCATTATCGATAAGTATGGTATTAGCATTAGGAATATCGACCCCATTTTCAATAAGTGTAGTCGCAATTAAGATATCAAGTTTACCGCTTTTAAAAGCATGGAAGATAGTTTCAATATCTTCTGGATCCATCTGACCGTGAGCGATCCCAATTTTAGCCTCAGGGATCATCGCGCTTATTTTTTTATGGATAAGAGGGAGGTTTTCTACCCGGTTATGGATGAAATAGGATTGTCCCTTACGGGCGATCTCTTTTAAAAGGGCCTGTTTTATAAACTGATCATCAGTTACTGATAAGATGGTTCTTACAGGTAATCTATCGTAAGGGGGAGTGGCAATAATCGACATTTGTTTCATCCCAACAATCGAGGTATAAAGGGTTCGAGGGATGGGGGTTGCTGAAAGTGTTAAGCAATCGATACTGGTTTTAAGTTGTTTTAGCGCCTCTTTAGATTTTACTCCAAAGCGCTGCTCTTCATCGATAATCATCAACCCTAAATCTTTAAAAACAACATCAGGACTAAGCAGGCGATGAGTACCGATTACAATATCAACATGGCCCTCTTTTAATTCCTTAAGCGTATTTTTTAATTCTTTAGGCGTTGAAAAGCGGGATAAGATACCCAGCTTTATGGCAAAATTTGCCATCCTTTCTTTGAAATTTTCAAAATGTTGCATGGCAAGAACAGTTGTAGGGACAAGGACTGCTACTTGTTTTTTCCCATCAACAACAGCTTTAAAAGAGGCTCTCATAGCGACTTCGGTTTTTCCATAACCTACATCACCGCAAATTAAGCGATCCATTGGAGTCCCTTTTTGCATGTCCTCTTTGATCGCTGCGATCGCTTTTAATTGATCATCGGTGGCTGGAAAAGGGAAGTCGGATTCAAATTGGATTTGGATATCAGAATCTTTAGGATAAGAAAAGCCTTTAGGAAGTTGGCGTGAGGCTGCTAATTCTAAAAGTTGTTTAGAATAGCCGATGATGGAGGCTTGTGTTTGAGCTTTTATTTTTTGCCAGCGATTAGATCCCAGCTGGGAGAAAGTAGGGGTGGATTGTCCTGAACCCACATAGCGGGTAAGTTGATGGGCCTCTTTAATCGGCACATATAAAAGCGCTTTTTCAGCAAATTCGAGTTTAAAATATTCCGCTTCCTGGCCTAAATGATTAACTCTTTTTTCTATCCCTACACATTTACCGATACCATGACCTGAATGGACGACTATATCGCCTGTAGAAATAAGATCAAAATCAGAAGAGCCGCTCATCGATGTCATCCGAACCTGAGAGCGTCTTATATGTTTTTTTGAGCTAAAATCTTGGAAGCTTAAAGCTAAAAGAGGAGGAGAGGGACAATAAAAACCGCTGGATAAAAAGCCCGGTTTTAAAGGGACTTCAACATGGTTTTGAAAAAGAACATTTTTCTCAGCTTCTGTAGAATAGGTGATAAAACCTTGCCCCCCTAAAGATAAAAAAGGAGGCCACTCCATAGTAAGTTCTTCAAAACTGACTTTTGAGGAGGTAATAAAAAAACTTTGTGGAGGAAGAAATGGATGAGATAAGGCTTTAAGAGCTAAATTCAAATCAAGAAACTTTTTAGTATCTTCAGGTTCTGAAAATAGGACACTTAATGGTTTTTCTGCAAAAAATAGACATCGGTGTTTGGGGAGATGGATCGGACTTTTTTGTATCCGTTGCAAAAAGACCCATTGCTCCTCAATTTCTTCAAGGCCGTCAAAAATAATTAAGGGATTTTTAGATAAGTAATCAAAAATAGAATGGGTTAATTGTCCTTTTGAACAACCCATCAAACTAAATGAGGGTATTTTTTTGATGGAGGTTTGTAAAAGAGGATCGAATTCTCTTAATGAAACAAGAATATCCTCATCAAATTCCATTCGTATCGGATAAGTATTATCGTAGGGGAATATATCAATGATACCGCCCCTTTTGGCAAAGGTCCCTTTTTCTGTGACAATACTTTTTGCTACATATCCAAGCTTAGAAAATATTTGATCAAGATGTGTGAAATCATATTCTTTATCACAAACATAGCTTTCAGCCTGAGCCATTAAAGAGGAAGGATCGATAAACGATTTTATCAAACTCTGAATGGAGGCCACCACAATGTGGTGTTTATTACTTTTAAGAACAGAAAGGGTTTTTAATTCCATCCCTTTAACATCACTAGAAGCTTCAAGCTCGGATGATTGGGGTAATTCTACAACAGCACTTCCAAAAAAGGGGGCATCATCCAGGATGGAGCAAGAAGCTTGAGCGCTTAAATAGAGGATAGACTCTTTTTCGGCTTTAAAAAAGCTTGAGGTGATAAAAGCCTTGGCTCCTGAAGGGAGTTCTTCAAGAACCGGAGGGTTAGAGGATAAAAGAGCTTGTGAAAGCCTATCAAAAAAGGGTTTATCGAGATTCATTGAGCTTATGTCTAAGATTTTTAATAAATGTACTTAGACCTTCTGGGCTCTTACCGATCCCTTGTGCCATAACAGCTTTACCCCCACCTTGACCTTCGATTAGCAAGAAGGAACTTTTTAAAAGTTCATCGGCCTTATACCCTTTATTTTGTGCAGATAAGGAAGAGGCGATTTTAAGCTGACAGGTGTCATTTAAATTTAAGCCAAGAACAATAAGATGTTCTTTATGCTGTTTTTTTAATTTTTCAAAAAGGGGATTAAAATCAGAAGCTTCCACTTTCAAGTCTTGGATGAGGACAGCAATTTCATCGATATAAAACCACTTATCATCAAGCTGTTTTTCCATCGTTTGAAGAGCTAAGTCTTGGAAGCTTTTAAGTTTTTTATCCTTATCATCCATCTCTTCTTTAAGCGATTTAATTTTATCTTTAAGACCAGCAATAGGAGCTTTAAGATCGCTTGAGAGGGTTTCTAGAAGATCTTGATCTTGATACATCAAATTTTCAGCAAGCTTGCCGCAAACCGCTTCTATCCGTCTTACGCCGCTTGCGATACTGGATTCTTTAAGGATTTTAAATAGACCAATTTTTCCAAGATGGGAGACGTGAGTTCCGCCGCATAATTCTTTAGAAGGGCCAAAATCAACAACTCGTACTTTAGAACCATACTTATCACCAAAAAACTGCTTTATATCCGATCTTTTTTGAGCCTCTGTCATGTCGAGTTCATAAATAGAGGAGGCGATATTTTGACGAATAAGGGCGTTAACACCCATTTCTATTTGTCTAAGAAGTGTTTTAGAAAGAGCTTCATGATGAGAGAAATCAAAACGGAGTCCATGAGGAGTCACTAAAGAGCCGGCTTGTTTTACGTGAGCTCCTAAATGATCAGTGAGGACTTTATTGAGCAGGTGAGTAGCACTGTGATGAGCAGCAATCAGTTCCCGAACCGGCTCTTCTACTTGAGCTTCTACCTGATCACCCACAGAGAAGATGCCTGATTGGACTTCAATCTCGTGAAGGATAACGCCCGGAAAAGGACTTTTAGTATCTTGACATAGGCTTCTTCCTTTTTTAGAAACAATTTGTCCCACATCACCCACTTGTCCCCCTTTTTCAGGATAAAAAGGAGTTTTATCTAAAATTAAAGAGGCTTTTTCACCTTCTAAGACTTTTTCAACAAAATGGCCCTCTTTAAAAATACCGATGATCTTAGCTTCAAGACTTAAGTTAGAAAATCCTAAAAATTCAGAACCTTTATGTTTTTGGACAAAAGAATCAAACACGTCTTGATTAAACAATTGATCATGTTGGATATGTGATTTTTTAGATTTGAGCTTGGCCTCTTGCTCTAAAACTTCAAAAGATTGGATATCCACATCAAGACCTGAATCTTTTGCAAGGAGTGTGATCTCTTCAAGAGGAAGTCCATAGGTGTCTTTAAGTAAAAAAGCCTCTTGCCCGCTGATCTGTTTTTTATCAGCTGTCAACGCTTTTTGCGTAATTTGGGATAGAATATTTCCACCCCGTCTTAGAGTTTTTAAAAAAGATTCCTCTTCTTGTACAAGAAGGGTTTCTATTTTATTTTTAGCAATAGTAAGTTCTGGATAGGCCTCTCCCATAGAGTTGATAAGACTTGGAAGGAGCTTGCCTAAAAAAGGTTCATTAAATCCAAGCCCTTTTCCATATCGAACAGCTCTTCGTAAAACTTTACGCAAAACGTAACCACGATCGATATTAGAGGGGACAACACCATCAGCGATGGCAAAACTTAGCATCCTAATGTGATCGGCGATCACATGGAAATTAGCTGCAAGAGGGCCGGTTGCATCATAGGGTAAATTAGATAAATGAGAAATTTCTTGGATGAGCTGCTCAAATATATCTGTAGCAAATACAGAATCAACGCCCATTTTCAAAGAAACAACCCTTTCAAGTCCAGCTCCTGTATCAATAGAGGGTTTGGGTAAAGAATGCCTATTTCCATCGCTTGAGCGATTGTATTGCATAAAAACAAGATTCCAAAATTCTAAAAATCTCTCGCCTGTCGTATCTTCATAAGGATGCTTGGCTTTACCAAAATTTTCTCCTCGATCATAAAGAAGTTCTGAACAAGGACCGCAAGGTCCGGTATCACCCATTGACCAGAAGTTTTCTTTCTCGCCGAAACGGACTATCCTTTTTTCAGGGACATATTTTTTCCATAATTCAAAAGCTTCATCATCATTTTCAAAAACAGAGGGGTAAATTTTATCGGCCTCAAATCCAAAAACCTCCGTAGAAACCTCCCAAGCAAAACTAATGGCCTCTTTTTTGAAATAATCGCCAAAAGAAAAATTACCCAGCATTTCAAAGAAAGTTAAATGTCTTGAGGTGTGCCCGACATTTTCTAAATCGTTATGTTTACCGCCTACACGGATACATTTTTGAGAGGTGGTGGCACGCGTATAATCTCTTTTTGAAAATCCTAAAAAAACATCTTTAAATTGATTCATCCCGGCGTTGGTAAAAAGTAAAGTAGGATCGTCATGAGGAAATACAGGAGAGGAGGGGATTATCCTGTGACCTTGCTTTTCAAAATAGTTAAGGAATTTTTTACGTATTTGAGAAGAAATCATAAACAGGTCCTCGGGGTTTTTAGCTCTTAAGGTGTTATAAACAGGCTATATCATATCAGAAACGTATTGGAGCGACAAGATTCTTAAAGAGAGTCTAAAGTTTTAAGCAGTTTTATAATGAAATTTTGTTTTTGCAAACTCTAAAAATAGTTTTAAGAACTTATATCATTTACAGCCAATAATTATTTTTATACGCGGTATAAAATCATGATTTTAACTTTATTTCTATGAATCTTGAACGGATAAAATCTTACAAAATTAGCATCTTTGGTTTTTTTCCCAAATCATGGTAGCTTTAAGTCAAACATCAAAAGATCAAGGAATTTTTAATGAACACCGATTACAAAAAATCTTTGCAAGACATCGCTACATCTGTAAAAATTTTATCGATGGATGCAGTTCAAAAAGCTAACTCAGGCCATCCTGGCCTTCCTATGGGGTGTGCTGAATTTGGGGCGCTTTTATATGGACATGTGCTTCATCATTATCCAAAAAATCCAAAGTGGCTGAATCGGGACCGTTTTATTCTATCAGCAGGTCACGGTTCGATGTTTTTATATAGTCTTCTTCATTTATCCGGTTTTGATCTTTCCATGGAGGAAATTAAAAATTTCCGTCAGCTACATTCTAAAACTCCAGGTCACCCAGAATACCATATGACGCCCGGTGTCGAAGCGACCACTGGCCCTTTAGGACAGGGCGTTGGTAATGCTATTGGCCAGGCGCTTGGATTAAAAATGCTTGCTGCCAATTTCAATAAACCTGGAGATGAAATCTTTAACGCCAAAGTTTTTTGTCTTGCAGGGGATGGTTGCTTAATGGAAGGGGTTTCTGGTGAAGCGTCTTCTTTTGCAGGACATCTAAATTTAGATAATTTTATCTTAATTCATGATGCTAACCTCATTACTCTTGATGGAGATTTAAAAGATTCTTCATCTGAAGATGTTAAATTGCGTTATAAAGCCTACGGTTTTGATGTCTATGATTTTGATGGGTACGATTTTGAACAGATGAACTCGATCTTTGATACCATTAGAGCTAAACAGCACCGTCCGGTTTACATTCATATGAAAACCATTATTGGTCATGGATCCCCTAATAAATCTAATTCCCATAAAGCGCATGGATCTCCACTTGGACCAGAAGAAATTGATTTAGTAAAAAAAGCGTTGCATGTTCCACAAGAACCTTTTTATGTGGTTCCTGGAGTTTATGACTTTTTTAAAGCCAAACTTCAAAAGCAGGAAAAAGAAGAGGAAAAATGGCAAAAATCGTTTAGAGACTGGGCTAAAAAATATCCCGATCTTTTTGAAAAATTCCAAGAGATGAGAGCACAAAAAGTCTCTGAAAGCGTCATTCACGGTTTAGAGGCTTTAAAAATTGCCTCGCCGATGGCCACTCGCTCCTCCAGCAATGCTGTCATCAATTATCTTGCTGATTTCCTTCCCTTTTTAATTGGGGGATCAGCTGATCTATCTGGATCTGATATGACCTATATCAAAAAATTTCCAAGCTTAACTCCAAATCATTTTGAAGGTCGCAATATCAAATATGGTATTCGAGAATTTGGTATGGCCTCGATGGCAGCTGGCTTATCAGAAGCAGGTTTATTTAGGCCCTTTATTGGAACGTTTTTAACCTTTTCTGATTATATGCGTAATGCGATTCGCTTAGCAGCTTTATCAGATATTCCTGTTATTTATCAGTTTACTCATGATTCTATTTTCCTTGGTGAAGATGGACCCACACACCAATCGGTGGAACAGGTGGCCTCTTTAAGAACAATTCCTAAACTTCATGTGATAAGGCCGTGCGATAGTAATGAAATCAAACAAGCCTGGCTTTTTGCTCTCACTGCTAAACAACCCACTGCTTTAATTTTATCAAGACAAAATCTTCCTGAACTTTCTCATACCCACAAACCTTTAGCACAAGGTCTTGGCAAAGGTGCCTATGTCATACATGATGTAGCAGGTAAATGTGATTTTACCCTGATTGCGACAGGTTCTGAGGTAAGCCTTGCTATGGATGTCGCTAAACATCTTGCCACCCACAATAAAAAAGCGCGTGTGGTTTCGATGCCTTGCATGGATTTATTCGATAAACAAGAGATGGCCTATCAAGCCTCAGTTCTACGTCCTCATGAAGGCAAAAGGGTAAGTATTGAAGCTGGAACAAGCTTTGGTTGGCATAAGTATGTAGGAGATCATGGAATTACCATCGCCATTGATCGCTTTGGAGAATCAGCCCCTGCCCCAGAGCTTGCTAAATTATTTGGCTTTACAGCGCCTCAAATAGTAGAAAAACTCTTAAGAGCATGACCTCTTTTCTAAAAGCTCTTCATGGAGTCAACGATGAAGCTTCTCCTGTTTGGTTTATGCGCCAAGCAGGAAGGTATTTGCCTTCCTATCAAGAGTTAAAAAAAGAGCATTCTTTATTAGAGCTTTTTAAAACACCTAAGCTTGCAGCCAAGGTAACCCTGCTGCCTTTTAAAGATTTAGAATTAGATGCTGCTATCATATTTTCTGATATCTTAGTGGTATTTGAAGCCTGTGGATTCAGCATCGATTATCCGATCGGTAAAGGGCCCCAAATTTTTGCCCCTCAAACGCCTGATGAAATTTTATCTTCTTTAAAACTAAAGCCTGTAGAAACCTCTCTTGATTATGTTTTTGAAGCGATTAATCTTGTAAAACCGGTTTTAAAAGTTCCTCTTTTAGGTTTTTCAGCCACCCCATTTACCCTATTGGCCTATCTTTTAGAAAAACCGATGACAGATTCAATCGAAAAGGTAAAAAAACAGCTTTATGAAAATAAAGAAACCACGCACGAGCTCTTATCAGTTTTGACAGATCTTGTTATCGATTATGGTTTAAATCAAATTAAAGCGGGAATTGATGCTTTTCAGCTTTTTGATACAGCATCCACTTGGTTATCTGATGAGGCCTTTAAAAATTTTAGTCTTCCCTATACAGAAAAAATATTAAAAGCTTTTAGACAAAAAAATATCCCAACCCTTTTATTTTCTAAATCCTCTTCATCAAGAGTAGAAATAATTAAAGACCTCCCTTTAAATGGCTATAGTATGGATTGGACCTCATCCTTTAAAAGTATAAAAGATAAAGCTCCAGCTCATCTAGCGCTGCAGGGGAATTTAGATCCTTTTCTTACAACGTTAGAGTTTAAATATATTGAAGAGGAGCTAGAAACTCTTTTACAATCGACCCTCTCTTGTCCCAATTTTATTTTTAATTTAGGACATGGAGTTTTTCCCAATACAAGACTTGATACTCTACAAGCTATTATTAGAAAGATTAAATCTTTTCACCAAGAAGCACTTGGCGGCATTGAACATAGAATCGCTTCGGGATTGCCTTGAGATAAAAATCCAAAACGGGTGCCTCGATCGTAGAGAAGATTAAACTCTACATAGTGGGCTCTTGTGATATTTTGTTTTTGTTTACAATCAAAGGTATAGGGTTTTTGATAATGACGCTGGATGATAGGAATAAGAGCTTCCATAAAACTTAAAACTACTCCCTCTAGAAACTTTTCATCTTTTTCAAGATCATTAAAAGAAAAATGATCAAAAAAAATGCCACCAACACCCCGAGTTTTATTCCTATGAGGAATAAAAAAATACTCATCGGCATTTTTTTTTAACTCTTTATATAAATTTAAATCATAACGATCTAAAAAGGCTTTAGCTTTTGAATGAAAATGCGTGGTGTCTTCCTGATGGATATATGGCATAGGAGTTAAATCATAACCGCCCCCTATCCAATAGTTATTTTCTGTTTTTATCATTCTCACATTCAGATGGGCTGTTGGAACATGGGGATTATGCATGTGGGTTATTAAGGAAATCCCAGAAGCTTCAAAAGGGCCTAAGCCATCATTCATAGGAAAATTTGGCCCTTTAATATGGGAAAAATTAACAGCCGCTTTCTCAAATACATCCCCACGAAGTAATCCGATCTGCCCGCCCCCTTCATGTTTATAAGCCCAATCTTTTTTTTCAAAAGAGGCTCTTGGCTCAAATTTTTCAAAAGACTCGATAAGAGTTTGTCTTAATGAGAGTAATTTATCTGTAAAGGGGGTCAAAGTCTTCATTTAAAAAAAGCCTCCAGGCGATCCGGGAGAGGGTGAAGATCTAAGATAAGCTAAAGCTGGAGATCGTGGAGATGCGGTTCTAAAATGTTCGACAGAAGGGTGTCTAACAAAACCTTCTTCATTATTTTCAACAAGAGCAATCGTTCCTAAATTCACCTCATGGGATTCTAAAAAATCTAGCATAGTATGTAGTTGCATAGCTGTTGGGGTGTAGTGACCACTTTTACTTGATATGAGTTCTATTGTCCCTTCTTTAATAGTTTTAATTTCACCCGCTCCAAGTACCGGTTCTCCAGAGCAAAAACTAGAATGATGAAAACGGCCAAGTCTATAGGGACCGATATAAAGCTTTTCCTCTTTAGAAAGGACGTATATGGCTAGCTTCTCTTTTTTATCCCCTTTAAATATATCGGTGCATAGAGGGGTTTTTGAAGCAGAAATGACTTTGCCATCAGTAAGTGTTACTTCAAATTCTTTCCTTTCTTCAGCATCTAAATAACGAACACCGACTGTTGGTAATAAATGGGGTTTAATTTTTAAATAAGTATCAAAGCTGAAGTGAGTTTTTGATTTTTGCCAGGAAAGAAGTAGCTCGTGAATATCTGAACCATAGGGATGAGTATCTATAAGCTTTTCTTGCCAGTAGGATTCTTTAAGAATATGTGTAAAAGGATGATTGGCACAGCCTTTATTAAGAAGGCTTGCTTTTTTTACCGCTCTTTTTAAGCGGGTTTTGACCGATTCTAAGCCAGAGCTTGGTTCTTTGGAAATTCTAAAATTGGATAATTTCTCAGGATTCTTTTTCTCTTTTTGAGGAACTTTAATAAAAGCTGTACCCCCGCTTCCTCCAGAAAAAGGGGCAGCGCTTTCTGAAGTCAAGGAAGAAAGGGTAGAAAAGGGGACAAATCCAACAACAAATTGAGGTTTTATAGGTTCTATTTTAGGTAAAGGAGCCCCAAAAAACTCTTCTAAAAAAGGAGCTTCAGGTACAGGCGCTAATTTTTGAGGAGCTGTTCTTTTTACAATAACTTGGGATAATAAGATAAAAGCGGGGTCTTTAATCAAATCAACATGTAAGGAAAAAGAAGGGGGATTAGCCGCTAATTTTAATAAACGCGATAAAGGCAGTTTTAAAGGAGTACTTGCTGCACAAGCTATTGTTTTAAGGGCGATGGCATAGCTTTTAAAATGCTCTGTTTCTGAGTAAACAAGTTCATATTTAGATTCAAGTTCATCAAGACTTAAGGTTAAAATTTCAGGTTCGTAAGAAACCCTACGATAGATTTTTTCAGGTATAGCCATATCAAGAAATTCCGTTTAAAAAAGGAAAAAATTATATGCCAAACCAAAAGTTTCTCTTAAGTAAATTCGTAAAAATAATCGCTTATTGAATTTAGGGTTTTTTAAAGCTATAGTCCCTTTTTTTACCATTTAGATCTTATGAATGAAAACTGTTGTGATGTAGCGATTATTGGAGGAGGTATAGGGGGTCTTTATTTAGCCAAAAAGCTAAAAGATCAGGGTTTTAATTTTAGATTATTTGAAAAAGATTCTAGAACTGGTGGCTATATCGATCAAATCTCTTATCAAGATAAAATTATCCCATTAGGTCCCCGTATTTTTTTACATTCGCGCATCAAAAAACTACTTGATTTAACCCGTTTTTATGCGGTCCCTTCTAAAGTGATTACAGGAAAATTCCCACGCTATTTGCTTGGGGATAATGGTCTTGAAAAAGTAGGGCCAAAGATCATTTTTCAATTTCCAAAACTTTTGACCCATCTGATTTTTTCTAAAAATAATAAAGCAGAAGAAAGTATTGCTGATTTTTTTTCAACGCGTATCAATAAAACGTTTTTAGAAACTGTGATAGAACCCCTTTGTGCTGGTATTTGGGCAGCTGATCCCAATGACTTATCCATGGATCATCTGATGGGTGGGCTAAAAAATAAGGATTTTTTAAAAAAACTTTTAAAAAAAAAGCCAAAAGGTCTTGTGGTATTTCCCAAAGGGTTGAACCCCCTCATGGAAGCTTTAGAAGAAGATTTAGCCCCTCATATTTATAAAAATAATGAGATAAAAGCTCTTTTGAAAACTCAAGAGGGATGGACTATTACAACTTCAAGTGGAACTTATAAGGCTAAAAAAGTAACGATCGCTCTTGGGTTTCAAGAGATGCTAAAGCTTTTAGAAAATTCTTCGATTGAAATGGATCCCTTATTAAAAACGGTAAATTCTTCTGATATCGATGTCGTTAGTTTTTGTTTTTCTAAAAAGATACATCGACCCTTTGGGAGCGGTTATCTTATTGCCAAAAACAAAGGATTTAAAACACGGGGTGTCCTTTTTGACGCCGATTTTTTTGGAAATGAAACAGGGGATAGGGTCTCTTGTTTTATTCAAGAGGCTAAAGATCCGATTTCCCAAGCCTTTAGCGAATTACAAAAAGTATTTCCAGGTCTTGAAAACTATGAAAAAGTTTTTGTTTCTCGTTATCCAAAAAGTATTTTTCAATGCCATGTGGGTGTTCATGAAAAACTGATGACTTTTCAAGAAAACTTAGCCTCTTATGGACTTTATTTAATTGGCGCTTATCCCAAAGTGGGGGTGGCTGATGTCTTAGATAAGAGTGAAAAGATTTTCCAGACGCTTAATAGCTGTTTCACACACCTCTAAAGTAATGAATCCAGAAAGGCGGATATAGCCTTTCCCATTATTACCAAATCCACTTCCAGGAACAGAAACAATGGAGGCTTTATTAAGAAGGAAATCAAAAAAGCTCCAAGAATCATAACCCTCTGGGCATTTAACAAAAACATAAGGGGCATTAGTCCCTCCCATCACCTCAAATCCCTGATTTTTCATCGCCTCGTAAAGTTTTGAAGCCATAGCCAGGTAATGTTTTACTTGGGACATAGTCGCTAAAAAACCCTCTTCTTTTAAACAAGCAAGGGCTGCTTGTTGTACTGGATAGCTCACACCATTAGATTTTGTAGCCATTCGTTTAGCCCAAAAAGTTTTAATGTGAGGCGTATGAAGGGTTGAGGGGACTATAGAATAGGAACATCTAAGTCCGGTAAATCCCGCTGACTTGGAAAACGAGCGAAGCTCAATAGCGCACTGTTTAGCTCCCTCGATTTCATAAATGGTTTTGGGAACATCGGGGTCTTGGACAAAATCTGAGTAGGCTGCATCCATAATTAAAATCGCTTTATGCTCTAGAGCCCAATTCACCCATTTTTGGAGCAAATCTTTTTTCATCGCTGTTCCCGAGGGATTATTAGGACTGCATAAATACATCACATCGAGTCTAAAAGGGGGAGGGGAAGGAAGAAAAAAATCTTTTTCATCAGTGGGGATCACGCTCAAATAGGGCCATCTTCCGGCCATATAACAGACATCGAGGGGGACTGGATAGGTTGGATCTGAAACTCCAAATAAGGATTCAGAAGAAAATAGTTCGGCTAAATTACCAAGGTCTGAGTTTATGCCATCTGAGATAAAAACATCTGCTGGAGTGAATTCAAAATTTTTATAATACCTTTCTACAATAGCTTCTCTTAAAGCTTTTTCTCCATGGGAAGAGGGGTATCCAATAGGTTTTATTTTCATGGTCTCAATAGCTTCGCAAAAAGCCTCAGCTGCTGGTTTCACAAGAGGAAGAGCTACATCGCCTATACCTAAATTGAGCAAATCTTTTTTTTGACAATCAATGACTTTTTTTTCAATTATAGGAAAAATGTATTCCCGTTTGATCTCCAAGAACCCTTGCTGTAAAATAACCATAATTCATCGCTTAAAATGAAATTGAATGTAGATCAATTTCTTGTAAAAAAAAAGGACATTTCATGACAGAAGATAAAAAAAACCTAGAAACTATTTTAGGCTATAGTTTTATCAACCCCTCTATTTTGGAAAAAGCGCTCACTCATAGCTCCTATTCTCATGAAATTAGACACACCACGGTTGAACATAATGAAAGGTTAGAATTTTTAGGAGATCAGGTTTTAGGACTTCTTGTTTCTGAATTTCTTTATAAAAAATATCCCGATAGTGAAGAGGGGAATTTATCTCATCTTAGAGCTCATCTTGTAGAAGCTCCCTCCTGCGCAAGTTATGCTTTAAAGCTCAGTCTTCAAGATTTTATAAAACTTGGAAAAGGGGAAGCGCGTAATCAGGGCAAAGGGAGAGAAGGGTTACTGGCGGATTTATTTGAAGCTATTGTGGGAGCTATTTTTCTAGATGGAGGTTTTGATGCGGTCTTTGTTTTTTTTGAAGATAAACTTGTTCCTCTTCTTGAGGAACATTTAAAAAATCCTCCGCTCAATTATAAAGCAGAACTTCAAAAGATTTGTCAAAAAGATCATAAAGTCTATCCCCTTTATAAAGTTCTTGAAGAAAGTGGCCCCGAACATAGTAAACTCTTTACCGTCGGGGTTTATCAATTAGAAAACCTTTTAGGACTAGGAACTGGTAATTCAAAAAAACAGGCAGAAATGCAAGCGGCAAAAACAGCATTAGAAGCTATTATCAACAGGGGTAACCATGAGCAAAGTTAAAGCTGTATGGGGATGTAAAGCGTGTGGGCATACACAATCGAAGTGGTCTGGTAGTTGTCCTGCGTGTAAAGAATGGAATACCTTGAATGAAGAGGTCTTAGTTCAAGAAGATAAGCGTTACATCAAAGGGGCTGTTAAAAAAGCTCAGCGGTTATTTGAAGTGGAAGGATCTACTTCCTTGAGAATAGAAACGGGCATGCAAGAGCTTGATAAAGTTTTGGGTGGAGGTGTCACCAAAGGGGGCCTTTATTTAGTGGCTGGTGAGCCAGGAATTGGTAAATCAACTCTTATGCTGCAGCTAGCTTCTAGCTTATCGCAAAAAGGGTTAAACGTTCTTTATGTTTCAGGAGAAGAATCGGTAGAACAAACCTCTTTAAGAGCTAAAAGGCTCGGTCTTGGTTCTAGTGCTATTTATCTTGTGTCCGAAATTCGATATGAAACCATAGTAAGCCACATCGAACAACTCAATCCTGACGTTCTTATCATCGATTCGATTCAGATTCTTTATAAAGATGATCTTGTCTCATCTCCTGGAAGCGTGGCACAAGTCAGAGAGCTTGCGATGTCATTTTTACACATGTCTAAAACTCAATCGATGTCTACATTTATCATAGGACATGTCACAAAATCTGGAGATATTGCCGGACCTAAAATCTTAGAGCATATGGTTGATTGTGTGATCGATTTTTCAGGGGAGGGTAATTTGGGATATAGGATGGTAAGAGCGCATAAAAATCGGTTTGGACCTACAGATGAGTTGGCTTTATTCCACATGGCCGATGACGGATTAAAAGCGGTTCTTAATCCCTCTTATAGACTCATGCAAGAAAGGTCAGTTGGCCTTTCAGGCTCTTGTATTGTTCCAGTTCTTGAAGGAACTACCCCTTTTCTTGTCGAGGTTCAAGCTCTTGTTTCCCCTAGTGCATTTAGTACCTCGTTTAGAAAATCGACAGGACTTGATCCGACCCGGTTAACCTTGCTTCTTGCTGTTTTGGAAAAAAGGCTCGGATTTGCCCTCCATGGAACCGATGTTTTTGTTTCTGTGGCTGGGGGCTTAAAAATTTTTGAGCCGGCTCTTGATTTAGGAATCACTTTAAGTATTGCCTCTTCATTTTGTAATAAGGTGATAGAAGCTGGAACTTGTGTGATTGGGGAAGTGGGGCTTGGTGGAGAGATTCGAAGCGTTTCCCGTTTGGATAAAAGGGTTAAAGAGGCTGTTGAAATGGGATTCACAAGAGCGATTGTTCCTAAAAAGGGAATGGGATTACTACCAAAAGATTTGCCTTCCCAATTTAAGGTTTTAGGGGTGTCAACTGTCGAAGAGGCGTTCAATGCTGTTATGTCCTAATGAGGTTAAAGTTTTAAACGTAGCTGCTCGCAAATCTCTTTTATCTCAGGCTCAGGTAAAAGAGGTAGAAAAAGAACTTTCTAAGTTTTTTAAGGTCTCTTTTAATCCAATTTATCTTGATTCTCTTGGAGATCTGGATCTTGTCACCCCATTAACAGCTCTTACAAAAACCGATTTTTTTACCCAAAATATTGATGAGCTTGTTTTACAAGAAAAAGCTGATTTTGCTGTTCATTCAGCAAAAGATCTTCCTGAAATTATTGATGAAAGACTTGATATCATCGCTCTCACATCAGGCGTTGATCAAAGAGATAGTCTTGTATCTTTTAAATACAATTTAAAAACCCTACCTTTAGGGGCTAAAGTTGGGGTCTGTTCCGAAAGAAGAATACAAGCGCTCAAAAACCTACGAACAGATCTTATACCTTGTATGATAAGAGGACCCATAGATGATAGAATTGAGCAATTAAAAAAAGGGCATTTTGATGCCATTATCATCGCAGAGGCTGGGCTTATCCGTTTAAACTATGATATTCCAAGAGAAATTTTAACTATTCCTGTAGCTTTGCTTCAAGGAAGACTAGCTATTATGGCCTTAAAAACAAGACTAGATTTAAAAGCTCTATTTGAGCCGCTTGATTACCAGATATGTGGCTAATTTGTGGATTAAGGGTTCCAAGCTTTTTTAAAGAC
>CAIPRZ010000033.1 GCA_903867585.1 uncultured Chlamydiae bacterium | reverse complement strand
GACTTTGCTTATCAAAAGTACCCATTAATTTTAAAAAAAGGTCAAATCAACCTTTTAAATTCGATCACTTTTTTTGAAGAGCCTATTGAAATAGGTGGGACAGATCTTGTATTTGGTTTAAATGCAAATCAGGTTTATTTTCATAAGGGTCTTAAAGGTACAGGTGCTATTTCGATAGTTGGTCCAGGATTGGTTAACTTAAATCAAGGACATAATTTTAATGGGATTCTTGATTTGAATCATCTGACATTAAATCCCATTGAATTAGGAAGAAATCTCAAAATTTCCTGTAATAAAGTCATTTTCAAGCTGAATAAAGATTTTCACTTAGATTCTAGTACCTCTTTAGATATTGGGTCTAAAGGTTTAATTATTGATCATGCTGAGCATAATCTTAAAATATCGACCTCGCTTAAAGGAACAGGTACTATCCAAATCCAAGGTCAGGGGGGAGTTGATCTCCACTCACCAGGTTTATTTGAAGGTACCTGGATTCAACAAGAAGGTAAATTACATTTGCAATCCAAGGTTAACCATCTTGTGATTAATAAAAATGCCAGCCTTAAAGGTTCTGGATCTATTAACTTGCTGGATCTAAAAGGTTCATGGTATCCAAATCTCAAAGAAGATAATTCTCAAGGAAAAATTCAAACGCAAGAAGGAGAGATAACCGGTTTAATAACTCTTACT
Organism: uncultured Chlamydiae bacterium; assembly: GCA_903867585.1. Taxonomy (GTDB): domain Bacteria; phylum Chlamydiota; class Chlamydiia; order Chlamydiales; family Rhabdochlamydiaceae; genus CAIPRZ01. The sequence goes on along the minus strand of CAIPRZ010000033.1, from coordinate 3,609 downwards.
CCTTATAGAGGAAGTTATAAACCTGGGTCATTTAGACTTTTAGAGTCCGATAATCTTGTTTTTGATCCTTCAACAGTCTTATCTCCAGCTCAATTTGAGGGGGATTTAGTAAAAGATTCTAAAGGAGTTGTTTATCAGCTTAAGAAATTCCATGAAATCCAAAACTATATCGATAAAGGCAAGGCGGATGACCGGATTTTAGCAGCACATTTTGATCAGTTATTTGCTCCGCCAGGATCTGATGTTGATAAATTAATCGCCCAGCTGCTTTCTTTAAAATCTGAGCCTGAAGCTTTAATCAAATCAATGCAAGGGCATCAGCCTGCCTATTTTTCAGCCCTTGGACTCACTCAAGAATCTAATTTTATTTTGGCAAGATCAGCCCTATCAAATCGGATGCAAGAACTTATTACATTTCCCTGCGCTAAAGAATATGTATGGGATATGCCAGGCTGTATTTGGATAGATCCTGTTGGGGATTTTACTGAGCAAGAGCCAAGACAGAATGATATGGGTTATAATTCAGCCTCGATTGGGGCTTTCATGGGTATCGATGGTAAGATTCATCCAAAATTTCGATTTGGTATTAATTTAGGCTATACTAATAGCCGGGTGAATTGGATGGAAGATGTTGGTCGTGGGATTATTAATTCAGCATACCTTTCCGGTTATTTTCTTTATAAACCAAGCCAGTTTTATCTTAATGGCTCTTTATGCGGAGGATACAGCCACTATAACGCCAATCGTTATATCAATAGTGGACAGATCAAGCAAATTGCCAATCATAAAAACCATGGACTTGGCTTTTCAGGAGATTTTGAACTTGGCTACTTGATTAGAGGTACTACCACTACCCAACCTTTTTTAAGACAAAGCTATATAGGACTTTGGCAGCAAGAATTTACTGAAACTGGCGCTGGAAGCTATAATTATGCAGTGAATGCCAAATATTTTTCGATGTACCGAGCAGAAGGTGGATTAATCTTTAATCGCTGTTTTAATTTTAAAAAGTGGGCTCTTACTCCAGAAATTACACTAAGCGGTATTTGGGAGCAGGAATTAAATAAAGGGTATTTTGAGGCTCATTACGCAAGTATGCCAGATGAACCCGATTTTGAAGTGGCCGGAATGAAGCCACAAAGACTTATGTTTTCTCCAGGCGCTTCTTTAGATGCAGTAATAAAAAAATACCCCATGATGATCGGAGTGAGATACCACGCTGAGCTTTGCCCACAATACTATGATCAGCGTATCTCAGGCCATTGGGCTTACAGTTTTTAACTATTCTATACCCATAAGGCCATGTTCTTTTCTTTTGTTAAATAATCTAATAAAGAAAAAGATGGCTAGAGCTAAATAGGCAAAATTTAGAAATACTGCAAAAATAATTTCATTATAATCTATAGGATTACCCTGAATCAGATTTCGAATCGATTCAAAAAAAGGCGTTGTTGGAACAAGCCTTGCAATGTGTTGAGCCCAAACAGGGAGCGACGATATGGGGTAGAAAATTGCAGAAAAGGGAGCAATAATCCAAGGCATCATCCAGGCTACTTGCTGAAGTCTTTGTCCATAATAGATAATAATTCCACCACCTATAAAACCGATTGTCCAACCCGCTATAGAAAATAGAAAAAAGTAAGGGATAACCTGCAAGCCTAGTTCAAGAAATTTAACGCCATAAAGAAAATAGACGCAAACGACACCAAAAAGGACACCGAAGAGGGCTTTAGCCAGACCTAAAAGAAGAACTCCAACAATCCATTCTGAAATTTTAAGAGGCGAACTAAAAAGATTGGATAAATTTCGTGCCCAAAATTCTGAGAGTAGATTTACCGAAATATCGTATTGCGTTCTCCAAATAATCTGCCAAAACAAAAGACAACAAAGAAGGGAGCTTGCGATTTGTCCGAAATTACCGGCCTCACCACTTTTAAGCCAATTAGAGGTTAATCCCCATAAGAGAATGTCGATAAAAGGCCAAAAAATAAGATCAGACAGAGGGTCTAGTCGTTTAATGGGATAAAGATATCGAGTAAATACTGCGTAGATGCGTTGCCAGCTCATGTTAACCTTTTTTAATAACTTGCGCTAAAAAGTAATCTTCAAGCGTAGGTGATTTAATATTTATGTGTTGGTAGAGGATCTTATGTTCAGCTATTTTTTGAAGTAGGGGAGCTATATTTTTTTCTTCAGGAAGTTCAATTTTGCATAGGGTCCCAACTTGGTGAAATTTCAAGTTAGATTGTTTAAGTAAAGCTACCGCTTGATCAAGTTCGGTTCCAAAATCTAAATCAAGAGTAACTCCGGTGATGCTTTTTGCTAATTTTGACGGTTTATCATTAGCAATAATTTTACCTGCTTGAAGAAAGATGAGTCTATCACATAATTGAGTCACTTCAGCCATATTGTGCGAGGTGAAAAGAATAGATACATTATCTTCTTTTCGAATTTGTAAAATAAGCTCAATGACCTCTTGGGCAATATCGGGATCTAAGGAAGCTGTTGGTTCATCAAGAAGTAAAATCTTGGGTTTAGTCATTAAAGCTTTAGCTAGCATCATACGTGTGGTTTGACCAGCTGATAGAGTCGTCACAAGCGATTTTTTTTTATGACCGATTCCGAGTCTTTCAAGATATTCATCCATGTTTTTTAGAATTTCTTTTTTCTTCATCCCAAAAAGTCTACCAATGACTAGAAGATTTTGCTCTAACGTAAGGTTATAGGGGAGGCTTACATAGGTACTGGCAAAAGAGATTTTTTGTAAAACCTCAGAACGGTGCGCATTCAGTTCTTTACCAAAATATTCAATTGAACCCGAGGTGGGAGATAAAATTCCAAGGAGCATTTGCAAAGTTGTGGTTTTCCCGGCTCCGTTGGGGCCAAGAATCCCTAAAATTTCCCCCTGTTTCATTTCAAAAGAAATGCCATTTACAGCTGTAAATGGTTTTTTACCTTGGAAGACTTTTGTAAGATTTTCAACTTTTAAAATAGACATTTGTTATTTGTAGCTTTTATTTGGTCAAATTCTACCGATCTTTCTGGAACTTTGACAAGAGAGAAAAAATCTTCATAAGAAATTCTTATAAAATCTTTAAACCAAAATTTAAACTGATACATCGCTTGAAGATAAAAAAACTCTTTGGCCGTAATAACTCTTGCACCCATCTCCAAACCATTTTGTTCAATCCATGGATAAGGTTCAAACCCGTAAAGATTGATCAAAAGAACAGTTTTGGGTAATTCTTCAAGAGGTTTGGAAGAAGAGGTGGCATTTATTATTATATGGTAAAACTCTTTAAGCCTTATTTTTTGTTTACGGGACCATTGATCAAAAGAGCGGCCCTGTTTTTTTAAGTAGTGGCTAAATCCGGTGGCACAACAACCATCGCCGATTAATAAGATTGTAGATTTAGAACCTGCGGTTTCAAGGGCTTCCTCTAAAGCTAAAATATCAGTATTGATAAGCTTATTACTTTTTACATCGAGGGTGTTTGCCACCGTATAGCTGAAGGATTGGTTATAATTTTCAAGTATCGTCTTTTTAAAAGGGGTTGTAATACTTAAGCCATGGCAATTTAAGCTTTTAAGCAAGTTTAATGAGTGGCT
>CAIPRZ010000032.1 GCA_903867585.1 uncultured Chlamydiae bacterium | reverse complement strand
TTTTAGCAGATGAAATCGACGCTTTTCCAGACCTACATTATGATACTTTAAAAAACAAAATTATCGCTAAATTTATTAGTAACGGACTTCTTAAAGAAGATCAGCGAGAAATTTTTCTTAAAACATTCATGGCTTCCAGGATGCCCTCTTCTATATTTACCTATGCCAAAAATTTATTAGAAGTCGAAGAGCTTGTGCCGATGCTGAAGAAATTTATAGCTGATGTTTGTTCTGGTGAGTTCTTAGAACAACGTCATCTAAACAATTCTTATAAAGAGCTTTTAACAACAACAAAAGAGGGGCTAAACCAGCGTGATTTATGGGAGAGCGGATTTTCTCGAACAATTACGTTACCAGAGTCGCGCTTGAACGGTCTTATTTTGAAAGACTCTGAAGACTGGCAGGACTTATTTTTATGTGGTACAGAGGTTCAAGGTAGTTGCCAAAATGTCAACGGTAACGCTTATAACACCCAAGGTCTTTTGGGTTACCTTTTGGATGGTAAGATTCGAATACTAACTCTTAAAGAGGCCGAGGATGGTCCTATTAAAGCGCGCTGCCTGGTTAAACTTATCAAAAATCCAGAGGGTAAGGCGGCTCTACTTGTTGAACCATCCTATCCTTTTGATACATCTCTTGAAGCTAAAGAATTAAAAAAATTTGCCAAGGAGCGAGCTGACGCTTTAGGATTAGAACTTTATGAAGTAGATAATTCTAAAGAATCAGCAGTCTTTTTAAATTCTGATAAACCTAATGCCGCTTCTGTTGAATATGAAGATGCCATGTTTAAAGAAGATCCTTTAGATACCTATAAAGTGTGTAACGGCGTTTACAGGGTTTTAGCTAAAAAAATAGATTAGAAATCCATCTGCCTTGTCGGCTTTATAATTTTGATTAAAAAAACTTTTCCTATTGATTTAGAATCGATGAATTGCATGGTGTTATTTGGGTGTTTATTAAATTCGGCAAAGAATCTATGCTAAAAACTTATACGCACTATTACTAAAGGGGAGATTTTATGAATCAAACAACTATTGGTGGACATCTTGGAGCAGACGCTGAAGTCCGTTTTACCTCATCAGGACAAAAAGTTACCACATTAAGAGTGGCTACTAAAGCTCGTAAAGATGATACGATTTGGTGGAAAGTAACTCTTTGGGGTGATCAATTTGATAATATGGTTCCCTATTTTAAAAAAGGAAGTCCGGTTATTTGCACAGGTGAGCTTAATAAACCTGAAATTTTTACTGATCGCGAAGGGAAACCTCAAATCTCAGTTTCTTTAACAGCTTGGCATGTATCCTTTAGCCCATTTGGTAAATCACAAGGTAGTGGTCAATCCCAAGAAGCTAATAATAATGCGGCTATGATGGCAGAAACGGCTGTCGGACAAGGTAAGAGCGATATGAACTTTTCTGATGATGAAATCCCATTTTAACTTCTAGGTGGTTAAGACATGTTAATACAACTAGTGACAGAGCGTCCGGATAATGCTGATACTTTAGTTCTTTTTCTTACTGAAGAGGACAAACTCTATCCCCATTCTCCGATGGCTGAAAAATTACTTGAGGCCATGAAAGAAAGAGGTGATTTTACCGGTAAATATAAAGAGACCGTTGTGGTCTATGAAAAAAAATACCGTATTTTACTTGTAGGCTTGGGTAAAATTTCTGAATTAGATGAGGAAAAAACCCGGATCTTGGCCTCTAGTTGTATCAAAGCGCTCCATCATTTAAAAAACGTCAAACAAGCGGTTTTAGAAATGCCAGAGAGTTTAAAAAACGCGCTGCAGATTGCTTTACTAGAAGGGTTACTATTAAGTCGCTATGGATTTTATGAGTATAAAAAAGATACCCATACTTTAGAGCAGCTACTTATCTTATTTGCTTCAAAACAGGCTACAGACGCTTTTAAGGATTTAGAAAAGGTTCATGAGGCTGTTGATTTAGCTCGAGATTTAGTCAATGCTAATGCGGACTCGATTACTCCTACAAGACTTGCTCAAGAAGCGATCGATTTATCTAATACTTACCCCAATATTAAAACAACAGTCCTTAGAAAAAACGAACTTGAACGGTTGGGCTTTGGTCTTTTATTAGCAGTAGCTAAAGGATCCAGCGACGAGCCTGCTTTAATTATCATGGAATATAAAGGGGCTGAAGATTCTAAAGAAAAGCCAGTGGCTTTTCTTGGTAAAGGGATTACGTTTGATACCGGAGGGCTCAATTTAAAACCGACAGGTTCTATTGAGACTATGAAATGCGATATGGCAGGAGCTGCTGCTGTAATCGGCGTTATGAAAGCGGCTGCCTCTATCAAACTTAAAAAGAACTTTGTATCTGTAGTTGCTAGCTGCGAAAATGCCATTGGTCCATTAAGTTATAAACCCGGCGATGTCATTAAAAGTCTTAATGGAAAAACTGTTGAAATCAATAATACCGATGCCGAAGGTAGACTTGTCCTTTCTGATGCCATCACCTATATACAAAGACAAATGGGTATAAGCTCAATTATTGATCTTGCTACTTTAACCGGCGCTATTACGATTGCTCTTGGTGAAGAGGCCGCAGGACTTTTTACCCGTTCTAAAAAGCTTGAAGAAAAACTTTTAGAATCGGCTGATAAAACAGGGGAGAAGCTTTGGCCAATGCCTTTATACCATGAGTTTAAAGATCAGCTTAAATCTCCGATTGCGGATTTAAAAAATTCAGGAAAAAGACTTGGTGGGGCCTCTACCGGAGCTCTTTTTATCGAAGCTTTTGTGGATGAAGGGACCGAATGGGCTCATTTAGATATTGCAGGGGTTGCTTATATTTCAGAACCTAAAATGTATCATAATTCTCTTGCTACCGGATTTGGGGTAAGACTCCTTCTCCAATTTCTTAAGGCATGAGTTATAAATTCACCGTTGAGGCTAATGGTTTAAAATTAGCCTCTTTTTTAAAAAACGCTTTCCAAGACAAGTTTTCTGCCAAACTTATAAAAAAAACGATTGAAAAAGGGTGCTGCCGCGTCAATAAGCGGGTTATCGATTACAGCAACCACCAGCTTAAAAAAGGGGATGAGATTGATATTGTTATCAAAGAGCCTTTGATAGCTGTAGCTCCAGAAGTTTTATATGAGGATCCGGGGTTTATTATTATTTTTAAACCACCAGGCATAGTCTCAGAGGAAAAATCATTAAAAAATTTTTTTAATCATCCCCTATATCTTGTTCACAGACTTGATAAAGAAACAAGTGGTCTCCTGATTGTGGCTAAAACGCCAGAAATGAAAGGGGAGCTAGATAGACTTTTTAAAAATAGATTGATACTCAAGCGCTACATCGCTCTTGTGGATGGGCATATTTTGCAAAATAGTGGTATAATAGAAGTTCCTCTTGAAGAGGTGAAAAAAGATCACCATGCTATAAAAGTGATGGCTTCAAAAGCTTCTGGTGTAATGGCGAAAACAGAATGGAAAAAGCTGGGATTAGGGCTTCAATCAACGTTTATGGAATTTGATATCATTACAGGAAAAACGCATCAAATTAGAGCTCATGCAGCTCACATCGGCCACGCGGTTTTAGGTGATCCGATTTATTTGAAAAAACCCTCTTGCACCTATTTACCCGAAGGGCTTTGTCTTCACGCTTATTATCTGAAGTTTAGTCATCCGCTTACACAAAAAATAATCGAAATTTATGCAAAGCCCCCCGTTCATTTTTTAAAAGCTTTAAAACATCTAGTTACTAATGCAAAGATGCCTCGTTATTAAAACCTCAAGTCTTGGGGATATTTTACAAACTCTTCCGGTTGTCCTTTCTTTAAAAAATAGATATCCCTCTATGGTGATGGATTGGGTGGTGGAAAAAAAATGGGCTCCGACTTTAGAGGCTTTTAAGGGGATTGATAAGCTTCTGGTTTGCGATTTTAAAACCTGGAAAAAAAAGCCCTTAAAACATTTTGCTGCTATTAGAAAGTTTATCCAAGTCCTCAAGCAACAAAAATATGATCTTGTTTTAGATTTTCAAGGAAATCTTAAATCAGGTGTTATTATGGGTCTTGCTAAAGGTAAGGAAAAAAGGAGCTTTGCTTTTTCTCAACTTCCAGAAAAAACCCACTATTTATTTAAAGCTAAGCGCCTTGTTGTCAAACAGACTCATTATCTAGATTATTATCATGGTCTTGTTTCTGATCTTATTCCCAAGCTTGAACCTGTTAAGCCAGAATTGAAAAAGTCAAAATTGGTTGAAGAACTAGAGATTGATTTATCTAAAAAAGTGATCATGCTTGGCCTTGGTTCCTTTTGGCGATCTAAAGAAATGAGCACAGAGCAAATAAAAGAGCTTCTTAAAAAACTCAGTAATGAGAATGCTTTTTTTATCATTCCAGCATTATCTTCAGAAAAAAAGAAATTTGAAGAGCTTCTTGGTTCCCATTCAGGAATTGTCATCTCTTTTCCAGAGCTTATGGATTACGTTCCCTATTTTGAAAAAACAACCCTTTTTATCGGGGTTGATTCTTCATTACTTCATTTAGCCCGTCTTTTAAAAATTCCTTCCCAAGGAATCTTTGGCCCCTCCAGTTCCTTGTTTTATGGAAGTGATGAGGATTTACAAGGATCATGTCCATTTAATAGATCCTTCATCAAAAGATGTCCACAACTTAGAACCTGCAGCGCTCCTTGTATGAAAAACTTAAATTTTAAAAAAGCTCACAACCAATACAAAATTTAGCTAGAGGTTTTGTTATAGCTTTATTTTACAAAAATTACCTAAAAGAGTTTTGCTATGTCATTTTTTTCTAAAAAAAAGAGCCTTTTTCTTACCTCTATCTTGGCATATTCTTTTTTTATAGATTCTATGCAAGCTTTGCCAACGACAGATGCCCCAAAAATGAGTCCAGTTTTATCTTCAAAATTATCTACATTATTGGGTGAAGGTACTTTTACAGGCACTGATGTTTATGGCAACTATCATCAAACCATCCCAACAAGAAACTTTGGAAGGGTGCATGGGGGATTCAAAGGGGGACATGCTAAGTTTGATTGGGCTCTTGTTTATACCGGTTTATTTGGATCCCATTTTATAGAAAATTCAGCAAGC
>CAIPRZ010000031.1 GCA_903867585.1 uncultured Chlamydiae bacterium | reverse complement strand
TTTCTCAAGCAACTTTTTCCTTTTATCAAGAACTTGCATTTGGGCTTGCAATGAAGCTTTGCTTTTGAGCTTATCAATAATAATATCAAACCAAGCCGGAGTATCCGTGAGAGCATAATTTAAACGGGAAAAAGTTATAGAATCAAAAACAGGAACCTCAACACCGGCTATGTTTTCAATATGAGTTTCAACGTTTTCAACTTTTAACATTTTTAATAAAACCACACGATCATCGGATAAAAGTATGGACGCCTCTTCAAAAAGTTTTTCGACTAAATTAAGCTCCACCTCAAGCTTTTGCTTTAAGGTTACAGCTTCAATCACTTCCTGTTGAAGCATCGCTTTTTTTAATTGCAAAGTAGGGACATACTTTTCAAGTTGTAAAAGACGGGACTGTTCTTCACGAAGTTGAGTTTTAGTCAGTTTCATTATTTCGGCCAATATGCAGAGATTAATGATTGTTTAATTCCTACCTCTTCAGGCTCAAAATTATCAGCAAGTATAGACCAACCTTTATTCAAAGCCTCTTCAAGGGTCATATTGACCTGAAGATTCATCATTGAGGCCTCAAATTCTTGCTGGTAATTAATGAGTTTATTATCCCAACGGGAAAGTTTAAAGCCCATAGCTTGGCGCTCTTTAGCTTTTTTTGAATCAGCATATAAACGGATCATGGCATTGGAAAGATCTCCATGATCTTCTCGAGTGACTTTACCGATGACTTGCTGCTTTAATCGGGATAAGGATCCAAACGGATCGATACGGCCCCCGTGAAGATAGAATTGCCCTTCTGTAATATAACCGGTGTTATCAGGAATCGGGTGAGTTACATCACCACCTGGCATAGTGGTTACAGTAATTATCGTAATCGAACCACTCCCCTCAATTTCTACCGCTTTTTCATAACGGGCTGCAAGATCTGAATATAAAGATCCAGGATATCCCCTATTGGATGGGATTTGATCCATGGTAATCATGATCTCTTTAATGGCATCGGCATAGGCTGTCATATCGGTTAACAGTACTAACACGTTTTTGTCATGGATAGCATATTTCTCAGCACACGCAAGAGCCATATCAGGAACAAGAAGACATTCTACAACAGGATCGGTCGCCTGATGGATAAACATAACGGTTTTTGATAAAGAACCTGAGTTTTCAGCGTTATCAATAAAGGCCCTGTAATCATCAAATCTAAGCCCCATTCCGCCAATGATAACGACGTCGGCATCGGTTTGGTTTGCTATACGCATGAGCAACTGGTTATAAGGCTCTCCAGCGATAGAAAAAATAGGAATTTTTTGTGATCTAACAAGACAGTTAAACACATCGATCATCGGAATATTTGTTCTTACCAAGTTTTTTGGAATAACCCTTTTTACAGGATTAAAAGAGGGCGTTGCTAAATCCACCGCTTCACCAAAAACTTCAGGTCCATGATCGATAGGTTTACCGGAGCCTGAAAATTGACGACCTAACAATTGATTAGAAAAAATAGCTTTCATCGATCTTCCTAAAAAAGCGACTTCATCGGTGGTTGAAACACCGCGTGTTCCATCAAAGGCCTGAAGTGTTACCTTGTCGTTGTCGATTCTAAGGACAGAAGCAAGGCCCACCCTTCCATCTTTACGAGAAATTTCGGCAAGCTCTCCAAGAAAAGCTCCCTTAGCTTTTACCGTGATGAGGTTACCTTTAAGATCTAGAATTTGTTGATAGACTTTTCTCATACTAAGGCTCCTTCTTTACGCTCATACGATGCAATTTTAGCCAAAACCTGCCCATGGAGCCTTCTATATTCTTCAGATTTAAATGGGAGGAAATTCATGTTTTTCAAATTGTTTTGAAGATCGAGGAAAAAGCTTCTAGCTTCGTCATGATTATCAAAATCAGAGTGCATGTTGAATATTTTAATGAACAACTCAAATAAAGGAAGCTGTCGTTCTAAAGGAGCATAAGAATCTTCTTTATCAAAAGCATTTTGCTGTAGGTAACAAAAATCGTAGAGTTCCCCTTTTAAATGCAAAACCATATCTTCCAACGAAATACCATCTTCACCAACCACTTCCATCCGTTTTCTGATTTCATCAGAAGCTTTTAGGATGTACTGAGCTTTTTTAACCATTGGGCCCCAAGATTCAACTTGAGTCGATAATTCGTGAGCCACCTGTGGCAAATATTTACTCCAAGAAATCAGCGGGTCAATAGCAGGATAACGACGGGCATCTGATCTAGCTCTTGAAAGCCCTAAAAAAGATCCCACAACTGATAAGGTCGCTTGGGTTACAGGCTCTTCAAAGTTTCCACCAGCAGGAGATACTGTACCACCAATTGTTAAAGACCCATGCTTGCCATGCTTTAATGAAAGGACACCAGCTCTTTCATAAAAGGCCGCAATGCGGGAAGCAAGATAAGCTGGAAAAGCCTCATCACCAGGTATTTCTTCTAAGCGTCCAGACATTTCTCGCATAGCTTGTGCCCATCTCGATGTAGAATCGGCAAGAAGTAAAATATTAAGTCCCATTTGGCGATAATATTCAGCAATCGTTACTCCCATATAAATGGAAGCTTCGCGAGCTGCAACAGGCATGGAGGAGGTGTTGCAAATAATGACTGTTCGATTAATTAGGGGTTCGCTTGTGTGAGGATCGGTCAAATGCGGAAATGTTTTTAAGACCTCAACTACCTCACCCGCTCTTTCACCACAGGCTGCAATAACCACAATATCCACAGAGGAATATTTAGAAAGATGGTGTTGAAGAACAGTTTTACCAGCACCAAAAGGGCCCGGAGAACAAAATGTCCCCCCTTGAATAATTGGAAACTGGGTATCAATAGATCTTAAACCAGTTTTTAGCATGCCAAAGGGTTTAACTTTAGTTCCCTTGTGCAGAGACATTTTAACAGGCCATTTCTGCACCATGGTAAAAGAATGTTCAACTCCTTTACGATCGACTCCTTTAGCAATAACGTGATCGACATTATAGGCGCCACTTGGAGCCACATAAGTAAGTGTATAACGATCATAAAGGGCAAAAGGGAGCATAATATGGTGGTGGAATCGCCCTTCAAGACATGTTCCTAAAACATCGCCGCGCTCCAAGATATCACCTACTTTAGCCTCAGGCATAAAATCCCACCGCTTTTGACGGTTTAAAGGACTCATATAAACACCGCGATTGAGAAATAAACCTACAGCATCAGCCACTTGTTCCAAGGGATTTTGTAGTCCGTCCACAATAGAGGATAATAAACCAGGACCAAGTTCTGCTTCCAAAAGATGCCCAGTGAAACGAACTTGCGCCCCTAAAAAGACCCCTTTAGTATCTTCAAAGACCTGAATTTTGGCATCATTGCCAGCAATTTCAATAACCTCAGCTTTAAGGCTTAGTTCATCAAATTCTACGTAAACAATTTCACCTTGCTGAACACTACCCTCAAATTGAACCTGTAAAAGATTTCCAAAAGCCTTAGTGACGATGCCTTTAGCATGATGAGTTTTATGAGTATGATCCATGATGAGTTATTCCTAGTGGTTCATTGTGAAACGGTTTAAACGATTTAGTCCCTCTTGAGGATTTAGCGCTTGCCATTGTTCTATTATTAGCAGTTGGGCTAAATAGCCTAAAATATTATCAATTACAAAGAGCTTGTCTTGAGTTAGCTCAATAATCTTACTTAAACGAAATTCTTCGATTTTTTGATGTAGCGATAAAGGATCCCCCGAGAAGTTAGCAAAGATGTCTTTAAGCTTTATAAAATTTTTGGGCATTATCAGATCGCTAACATCTTTTTGTACAAGCATTCCCATGATAAGAGGATCTTTAGAGTCTTCAAATTGAAGAACCTGGGCAAAATCAATTCCTAATTTTTGAGCTCTTAAAACAGAAATCCATAATTTTAGTTCCCATTCAAATCTGAGGTATTCACTGATAAATTCGTTGCCAGTATTAGAATAGTAGGAAAAAAAACCGGCATAAAGGGCTGCAAAGTGATCTAAACGAGATTGTGCTGTTATGTATTTTGTTAAAAAATCAACTGCATAAGAAGGAAGATTAACTTTTGCTAAAATGGCCTCATCTAAAGCTTTCTCTGATAAATTACCCCGATCATCAATTTTTTGGTCAAGAAGGAGCCGTCTGATATTTTCAATATCAATCAGTTCCCTGAGTATATTAATCAGCTTTTTGTCTTTGTCAGAGATATATACAAGAGCATCCTGTAAAAAATCAGCAAAAGTAACAGGAGGTTTAGTGTATAAGTCTAAGGGAGCCAGAGAAGCTGCTAAGTAAAAGTAGCGCTTCATAAAAAAACTATGATCCCTGGAAAAAATATTTTCTAAAATCAGAGCGTAATGAATCCATTAAAGCCTTAGTAAGGCCTTCTTTATTGAAATCAATACGGAGGTTATCCCCTTCTAATTTTAAAATTATCCCTTGTGAAAAGTCCCCGTTCTCAACTTTTGAAATTTGATTTTTGACATCAGAAGCTAGATGATTCACAAAATCTTTTTTATCAAGTTCAGCTGATAACATCGCCACTAAATCGCCATTAAAGGTTTTATTTTTAAAACCAGCAACTAGAGCGGATACAACTTTTGCACAAAGATCGGCATGATGAAACAGGTTCGAAGAAACTTTATCTAATGCAGGACTTAAAAAATGATTTTCTAAATCAACACAAAATTTTTCCTTAAATAATTTAGCAGCATGAACCATTGAAGCTTCAAAAATATGTTTTTCTTTCTCATGGCTTTTGCGGACATTATCTAAGATAGCATCAGCTTGAGCTCTAGCTTCCTGAATGATTATAGCAGCTTGATCAACGGCTTGCTCAATGATAACACGCGCTTGCTGCTTAGCTGGTTCGATAGTTTCATGACGGATTGCATCACAAATTTTTTTGACCTTATCAGAACCTGTATCTAAATGTTTCATAAAAGTCCCACTTCATCAAATTTTATACGATTTTTTCGGGATTTTAGATATTTTGCAACCTATTTCAGCATGGAAAAAAGATTTGAGTATTAACAAGATATTAATATTGCCAATTTCAAGAAATGAGCTTATAACATTTTTAAACAATCTATAAGCCCAGGTGCTTTAATGAAAAAATTTTTCACCTCTTGTATCTTTATAGGCTTCTCTTTTTTTAATTCTCCCGCTTACGCCGATGGACTAGATACGTTTCAACAAGAAAGTAATATGATCTGGAGCCCTGATGATCAAGGAGCAACAGATAGTAGCGAAAATGCTAAAATAGCTACATCGATGATAGCCTGGGGCGTTGGACTTGCAGTTATAATAGCCCTTGTATTTGGTCTTCTTAACAGCTATCCTACTCCTACACCAACTGGTACGGTAACAGGACAATAATTATGAAAACAAAAACTGCTATTTTATCTATATTTCTTACATTTATAAATTTAACGCTTTCAGCTGATGCCGGTCAAATTGCTCAAGACACATCCTCTGATACTGAAGCCGAAAACATAGTTCCGTCCCCTGCTGATACTAATGAAGATACGGATGATTCAGAAAACACTGATGAAGCTCAAGAGCTCCCACAATCTAAGTATGTAACTCCTCAGGATGAAACCAACAGCGCAAAAAAAGATAATTCCGCACTTTATAATGCCCTGCTTGCTGTCGCAGCTGTTGCTGTGGCCACAGTAGCGATTATCTTAGTATCTGCAAATAAAGGGAAATCCAATAATAATTAAATTAATTGATTAGAAAATTCCTGATAATTTTCCCCCTCTTTGCTATGATTTAACCATGGCCTAACAGGGATAAAATTATGAAATTTCTTGATCAATTACGACAATTTACAACAGTTGTTGCCGATAGCGGGGATATTGAAGCTGTAGCTAAATATAAACCGACAGATGCAACAACTAATCCTTCTCTCATCCTTCAAGCAGCTTCAATGCCTGAATATAAACACCTCATGGAAGAGGCCATAAAGCCAATTCGTGCGATGTCAGCCTCGAAAGAAGAGAAAATACAACAAGCCCTTGACGCCATCTTTGTCCTTTTTGGAAAAAAAATTCTTGATATCGTCCCTGGAAGAATTTCAACAGAAATTGATGCCCGTTATTCTTTTGACACTCAAAAAAGTATAGAAAAAGGACGCCACCTTATTAAGCTTTATGAAAAAATGGGTGTAGATAAGAAAAGAATTCTTATTAAATTAGCCTCAACTTGGGAAGGAATTCAAGCAGCCAAGGTTCTAGAAAGTGAAGGAATCCATTGCAATATGACCCTAATATTTTCCATCGCTCAAGCCGTCGCTTGTGCCGATGCTAAAGCTACCCTCATCTCCCCTTTTGTAGGCCGAATCCTCGATTGGTATAAAAAGCATATGAATAAAGAATACCCAGCTCATGAAGATCCAGGGGTATTATCTGTTACTGAAATTTATAATTACTATAAGCATTACAATATCAAAACCCAAGTAATGGGAGCCTCTTTTAGATCCGCTGACGAGGTTATTGAACTTGCAGGTTGTGATCTACTAACCATAGCGCCGAAGCTTTTAGATGAGCTAAAAAATAAGGAAGGGACCCTCAAGCGTAAACTCGATCCTCAGGCTGCTAAACAAAAAGCCGTTGTAAAAATACATGCTGATGAAGCCTCCTTTAGATGGATGATGAATCAAGATGCTATGGCTACTGAAAAACTTGCTGAAGGGATCCGTAATTTTGCTATTGATAGCATGAAGCTTGAAAAGCTCATTGAGAGCATGATGTAACAATTAATAATTACTAGTTCATGAAATAAAAAAGGGCTCCTTTTGGGAGCCCTTTTTATTTAGACCGTTGCAGGTTCTGCAAACAGTTTGAAGTTAAGTGAATCGTCATTATCGGATTCAAGTAATTTATCAATACGCTTATGGAAACCGTTAAATCCTGTACCACCTGGGATCATATGACCCATGATAAGGTTGGATTTAAAGTCCATGAGGTAGTCTGTTTTACCTTCACAGGCTGCATCTGTAAGAACACGGGTAGTTTCTTGGAAAGAAGCAGCTGATACAAATGATTCTGTACCAAGCGAGGCTTTTGTAATACCAAGAAGAACTGGAGCTGCTTGCGCAGGACGTCCACCCTCTTCCACAATCTTTTTATTGATTTTATGGAAGTGCTTCTTATCAATATCTTCACCGTACAATAAGATCGTATCACCTGGATCGGTAATGCGTACTTTTTGCAACATCTGACGAGAGATAAGCTCAATGTGTTTATCATTAATATCAACACCTTGAAGGCGATAAACTTCTTGTACCTGGTTAACAAGGTATTTTTGAAGTTCACGCACACCACAAATATCAAGAATTTCTTGAGGAACTACTTGACCGTCTGTTAATTGCTGACCTTTGATTAGAAGATCACCACGCTGAACAATAAGGTGTTTGGTTAAAGGAATTAAATGCTCCTCTTCCATTCCTGTTTCTTCATCGCGAACAATAACAATACGCTTGTTCTTTTGGATACCTTTGAGGTCAACGACACCATCGATTTTTGCAATTTCTGCAGCATCTTTAGGACGTCTTGCTTCAACAAGCTCTTCAACTCGAGGAAGACCCCCAGTAATATCCTTGTTCTTAATCGCTCCACGTGGAAGACGGGCAAGAAGTGTACCAGCATTTACTGACTGACCTTCTTGTACCGAAATAAACGCACCCGATGGGATCGCATAGGTACCGATAAGCTCATTAAGCCCTTTGTCAGCAAAAATTACGATCTGAGGATGGAGTTCTCCGCGATGTGACTTAACAATCAGCTCAGTTTGACCTGTTTGTTTATTAGTTTCACGCTGGCAAGAGATACCTTCTACAAGATCTTCATATTTTACATAACCTGGTCTTTCACAGATGATAGGAATATTATGCTGTTCCCAAACACCCACTTTTACCCCTTTCTTAACTTTAGCACCATCTTCAGCAAGAATTTTGGTACCAAGTTCAATCGCAAATGATTGAAGAGGCTCTAGAGATTTGGTTGCAAGAAGACGTTTAGATTCTTCTAGTGTTCTTCCCTCATCACGAATGATGTTGATAGAACCGTTTTTATTTAAAGCAATGTACTCGCCATCATCATTTTGAACTGTACGAACTCCAGAGTAAACAAGTACCCCTTCATGTTCAGCCATAAGTTCAGGACTTAACGCAGCAGAAGCGATACCACCTAAGTGGAACGTACGCATCGTTAACTGGGTTCCTGGTTCACCGATCGATTGAGCAGCGATAATACCGACAGCTTCACCAAGACCAACTATGCGGCCATTAGCCAAATTAACTCCGTAACACTTACTACATACCCCTCTTGAGGCTTCGCAGGTAAGAGTTGAACGGATTTTAATTTTTTCAATACCAGCATCATCGATCGCTTCAGCTTGATGGAAATTAAGAATATCACCAGAGTGAGCCAGTACTTTTGTACTATCTCCTGGAAGATAAACATCATCCACAACAGTTCTTCCGTAGATACGATCTTTAAGAGGAAGAAGTTCTTCTTGACCCTGTCTGATCGCTGCTACCTCAATACCGTTAATGGTACCGCAATCGCGCTCGGTGACAATAACATCTTGAGCTACGTCAACAAGACGGCGTGTTAGGTAACCAGAGTCAGCAGTTTTTAACGCTGTATCCGCAAGACCTTTACGAGCTCCGTGAGATGAAATAAAGTATTCAAGTACACTTAAACCTTCGCGGAAGTTAGATGTAATTGGGGACTCGATAATTTCTCCAGATGGTTTTGCCATCAATCCACGTAAAGCTCCAAGCTGTTTTACCTGAGTTTTGTTACCACGAGCTCCAGAGTCCATCATTAAATAGAGGGCATTTGGTGCTTCATGGGTCGAAATAGAGATAAGTTTAAATAACTCTTCAGATAACAGATCAGAAACTTCAGTCCAAATACTAATGGTTTTGGAGTGACGCTCACCATCGGTAATAATACCGTCTTCATATTGCTTCTTAACAAGTTCAATCTTCTTATAAGCATTTTCGATAACTTTAGCTTTGTCTTTAGGCATACGAACATCGCAAATACCCATAGATAAAGCCGCTTTTGTCGCTTCAGAAAATCCTAGATTCTTAATCGAATCAAGGAACTTAACAGTCGCTTCAAGACCTACTTTTTTATAAGTTTCAAGAACAAGTTCACTCATCTTTTTCTTTTTGAGTGTGTAGTTTTGGAAACCAAGTTCTTTAGGAACGATAGTATTAAATAATACACGACCTGGAGTTGTTTCAATAATACCAGCTTCAAGTTTTAATTTAATTTTTTCATGCAGTCTGATACCGCGACCTAGATCATCGATACGTTGATTTGCATCATGTTTTTCAAAGAAGTTGTAACTTGAACCTGAATAAAGAGCTGTTAGAACTTCGTTTGATCCTGAGAATAATTTTACAGGTTTACCATGTTGCTCTGGATCGTATAAAGGATCGAGCATCAACCAGTAAAGACCCAAAATCATATCTTGTGAAGGAACAGCAGAAGGTTTACCAGATGATGGTAGGAAGATGTTATCCGGTGCCATCATGAGAAGTTTAGCTTCAATTTGTGCTTCAATAGAAAGAGGAACGTGTACAGCCATTTGGTCCCCGTCAAAGTCAGCGTTGAACGCTGTACAGACAAGAGGATGGATACGGATCGCTTTACCTTCGATTAAAATAGGCTCAAACGCTTGGATACCTAAACGGTGAAGAGTAGGAGCACGGTTTAATAGAACAGGGTGATCTTTAATAACATCATCAAGAACATCCCATACTTCAGGAGCTTGACGCTGAATCATCTTCTTAGCAGAACGGATGGTATAAACATGACCTAGATCTTTAAGTCTTTTAACAATGAAAGGCTCAAATAATTCTAGCGCCATTAGTTTTGGTAATCCGCACTGATTAAATCTAAGCTCTGGACCAACAATAATAACCGAACGACCTGAGTAGTCAACACGCTTACCGAGAAGGTTTTGACGGAAACGACCCTGTTTACCTTTAAGCATTTCTGAAAGGGCTTTAAGAGGTCTATTTCCAGCTCCCATTACTGGGTGACCATGTCTTCCGTTGTCAAATAAAGCATCAACAGCTTCTTGTAACATCCGTTTTTCGTTACGAATAATTACATCAGGGGTTTTAAGCTTAAGAATCGATTTTAAACGATTGTTACGGTTGATAACACGTCTATATAGATCGTTAAGATCAGAGGTAGCAAAACGGCCACCATCTAGAGGTACTAAAGGACGAAGATCTGGTGGAATAACAGGAACAACTGCTATTACCATCCAATCAGGACGGTTAGGAGAAAGAGAGAATGTCTCCACAATCTTTAATCGTTTTGCAAGCTTCATACGCGCTTGCATTGATTTGGTTTTACGTAGCTTTTCTTTCAAATCAGTAACAAGGGATGCTAGGTCTTCTTTTTCTAAAAGCAGACGAACAGCATCAGCACCCATACCAACAGTAAAGGATTCACTACCCCATTTTTCCTGAGCTTCGCGGTACTCAATATCAGAAAGAAGTTGCTTTCTTTCTAGATCGGTTTTACCTGGATCGATAACCACAAATTCTTCGTAATAAATAACTCTTTCAAGTTCTGACGAAGACATGCCCAAGATATTACCAATACGAGAAGGCATGCTTTTAAAGAACCAAATATGCACAACAGGAACCGCTAGCTCGATGTGGGCCATTCTTTCGCGACGAACCTTAGAAAGGGTCACTTCAACGCCACAACGATCGCAAACGATACCTTTGTGTTTAATTTTCTTATATTTACCACAGGCACATTCCCAATCTTTGGTTGGACCAAAGATTTTTTCACAGAAAAGGCCACCCTTTTCTGGCTTGAATGTACGATAGTTAATCGTCTCAGGTTTTTTAATTTCCCCTCTAGACCAATCATTACGAATGACATCATCAGAGGCGATTTTAATAGTCAGTTTATCAAACTGAGAACTTCTGAACTCATCTTCAGACATGTATTTCTCCCTAAGAAAAGGCAATTTTATTTAATTAACAGCAACTTCAGGTCTAATATCTAAACAAAGACCACGCATTTCGTTCATAAGAACGTTAAAGGATTCTGGAGTACCAGCACGTAATTCGTTATCGCCTTTGACGATAGATTCATAAATACGTGTACGTCCAGCCACATCATCGGATTTAACCGTAAGCATTTCTTGTAAAAGATAAGCTGCTCCATAAGCTTCAAGAGCCCATACCTCCATCTCCCCGAAACGCTGACCACCCATCTGGGCTTTACCACCAAGAGGTTGCTGCGTTACAAGTGAGTAAGGTCCAATGGAACGAGCGTGGATCTTATCGGCAACAAGGTGTGAGAGTTTCAAGATATAAATATATCCAACTACCACTCTTGTGTCGAAACGCTCACCAGTACGGCCGTCGTAAAGATGGGTTTTACCATCTTCAGGAAGACCTTGCTGTCTGAACAGATCCCAAATAGCCGATTCTGGGAAGCCTTCAAAAACGGGGTTCTTAACATAGATACCTGCTTTTTTAGCTGCAAAACCTAAGTGGGTTTCTAGTAACTGACCCATATTCATACGGGAAGGTACACCAAGCGGATTCAAGATAACTTCAACCGATTGACCATTTGGCATAAACGGCATATCACACTCAGGAACAATCTTAGAGACTACCCCTTTGTTACCATGTCGACCTGCCATCTTATCCCCAACTTGAAGCTTACGTTTAGAAGCTACATACACCTTAACCTGACGAATAATACCAGGATCAAGTTCAGTATCTCCTTTCTTAAGGACTTCAATTTCAGTTTTATGATCAGACTGTAATTTCATTAAAGCAGTGCGATATTCTGTTAAAACATCTTTAGCAGAAATGTAAAGGTCATGATCACCAAAAAGAAGGTCTTCGATTTCTTCATTTTCAAGAAGCTCAATCATTTCCTGAGAAATAGGTTGATCTTGAGCAATAATCAGATCTCCTGATTTTCTATGCATGATCGGACCTGGGGCCATCTCGTTAAGGAGAAGAGCTCCGAGTCTTTCATGATATTCAATCATGAGCTCAGATTCTTTAGTTTTATAATCAGAGGTAATCTCCTTGATACGAGAAGCTTCTTCTACGATTTCATCATCAGTTTTTGATAGACGATCTCTACGGGAGAAGATTTTAACATCTTGTACCCAACCTTCAGTTCCAGGAGGCGCTGTTAAAGAAGCATCTTTAACATCAGCTGCTTGTTCGCCGAAAATCGCTCTTAATAAGCGCTCTTCAGGAGCAAGTTCTGTTTCTGTTTTAGGAGTGATCTTACCTACTAAGATATCACGTGGTTTAACAGGAGCACCAATACGAATAATACCATCATCTCCAAGGTTAGCAATAGCTTCTTCAGAAACGTTTGGAATATCACGCGTGATTTCCTCTTTACCTAATTTAGTATCACGGGCAGTTAACTCAAATTCCTCAAGATAAATAGAAGTATAATAATCTTCTTGAAGAAGTTTTTGAGAAATAATGATCGCATCTTCGTAGTTATAACCACACCATGGCATAAATGCACAAAGTACGTTTCTTCCTAGAGCAATCTCACCTTTATCAGTCGAAGGACCATCGGCAATAATATCACCAGCTTTAACCACATCACCTACTGTGCAAAGCGGCGTTTGGTTAATACAGGTTCCACCGTTAGATCTTAAGAACTTCTTAAGTTCATAGGTCTTCTTTAGAAGAGCATTTTGCTTAGAAGCGATAACGATTTTAAAGCCGTCAACATATTCAACAACTCCCTCTTCTTCTGCAACAACTACAGCACCCGAATCTCTTGCAACTCTTGCTTCTAGACCTGTTCCTACAATAGGAGCATCAGGAATAAGCAAAGGAACCGCTTGACGTTGCATGTTAGATCCCATAAGAGCGCGGTTAGCGTCATCGTGCTCAAGGAATGGAATTAAACCGGTAACAATAGAAACAAGCTGCTTTGGCGCAACGTCCATATGGGTAGCTTTTGAAGTTTCGATCTTCATAGACTCACCACGGTAACGGGCCCAGCAAAGAGGCTCTGAGAACATGTTAAATTCATCAAGAGGAGCAGAAGCCTGGGCAATAACACAAGATTCCTCTTGATCAGCTGTCATATACTCAATTTCTTCTGTAACAACACCATCACGAACGATACGATACGGAGTTTCAATGAAACCGAAGTCATTAATCTTAGCAAAAGCTGAAAGGGATGTAATCAAACCAATGTTTGGACCTTCAGGGGTTTCAATCGGACAAACCCGACCATAGTGAGAGGTATGAACGTCACGCACTTCGAATCCAGCGCGATCTCTGTTAAGACCTCCAGGACCTAGAGAAGAAAGTCTTCTCTTGTGTGTAAGTTCTGCCACTGGGTTGGTTTGATCCATAAATTGTGACAATTGAGAACGACCAAAGAAGTCTTTAAGAACACCAACAAGACCTTTAGCGGAAATAACTTTACCAGGCGTTAAGGTATCAGAAGTGAAATCAAAAAGATTAATACGCTCTTTAATGATTTTCTCCATACGTGCAAGACCAATTCGGCATTGGTTTTGAATCAATTCACCCACAGATCTTACGCGACGGTTACCTAAATGATCGATATCATCGATATTGAAGTTTTCATCACCACGCTTGAGGCGAATCAGATACTTAATCGCAGCTACAACGTCTTCTTTACGAAGGGTTACATGCTGAAGCTCGGTATCATTAATTGGGAAACCAAGTTTTGAGTTCATCTTATAACGACCAACGCGACCTAGATTGTAGCGCTTAGCATCAAAGAATAGTCTCATCATAGCCGAACGGGCATTAGATAATGTAGCCGGCTCACCTGGACGAATTTTTCTATAAAAATCTTTAAGAGCTGATTCATAGGAATCTGTCGGATCTTTAGCAAGCATTTTAATGATTGGAGATGTCTCATCAGCATCTTCTGCAATACGGATGGTAGAAATACCAGCATCAACAATCTTTTTGAGCATCGCAGTAGATAACTTCTCACCTGCTTTACCAAATAGACTTCCGTTAGACTCATCTACGACATCTTCAGCAAGAATTTTACCAGCTAATTTTGTAAAATCATTTTCTGCTTTCAATTTAACTTTAACAGTAGAGAAGAACTCTTCAATAATATCAGCATCTGTTGAATAGCCAAGTGTTCTTGCAAAAGTGGTCGCAAGGACTTTACGACGTCTTTTCTTACGATCTACATAAATATAAATATGATCATTAGAATCAAAAGCTGCTTCTAACCAGCTTCCACGATATGGGATAATTCTGAAAGAATAGATCATCGTCCCTTTTGTAGAACGATCTTGCTCAAAGGCAATACCAGGAGATCTGTGTAACTGGGATACGATAACTCGCTCAGCACCGTTAATGATAAAAGTACCGTTTTCCGTCATTACAGGAAGGGTACCCATATAGACTTCTTCTTCTTTAATACCGGTTTCATCAGTAAGTCTAAAACGGACCTTAAGCGTTACGTTATAAGTAATACCGCGTCGAATACACTCTTCTGGGGAATATTTGGGTACGCCGAGACTGTAGGAAACGAATTCAAGAACAGTTTTTTCATCGTACGATTTGATGGGGAAAATTTCGTTAAAAACCTCTTGCAAACCAATGTTTTCTCTTTCATGAGCAAGCTTGTTTTGCTGAAGGAATTGATTATATGACTTTATTTGGACTTCGATAAGATTGGGTAAATCAATGATGTCTTCTCTTCCTCGAGAACTCACCCTTAATGGTGCCTTTTTAATCATCGATGGGGCTCCTAAATTTGCGTTGACGTGAGTAAACTTCAATAAATTTTTTGCTGTACATGTTACAGCGGTAGCAGACTGGCACATTAAACCATGAACGTTGATTTGGATCAAGTTCAATATTTAAAGGGAATGCAAAAAGCAGAAGCCATGGCTAGGCTTCTGCTTAATTAGAAAATCTCTAGTAAATTCTTAAAGACCTTTAAGAGTTACTTTACCACCAGCAGCTTCAATTTTTTTCTTGATATCTTCTGCTTCGGCTTTAGGAGCTGATTCTTTGATAGCTTTTGGTGCGCCATCAACTAAATCTTTAGCTTCTTTTAGTCCGAGGTTTGTAACTTCACGAACAACTTTAATTACGCTAATTTTCTTATCAGCAGTTGTTGGCTCTAGTTGAACTAGAAAATCTGTAGCTTCTGCAGCAGCAGGCGCTCCAGCAGGTGCTCCAGCAGCGGCTACCATCATAGGGGCAGCAGCAGCGGCTTTAACGCCCCACTTTTCTTCTAAAGCTGTTTTTAATTTAGACATATCTAGAACGCTTAAATCGCTAAGAATGTCGACTATTTGCTCAATGCTATGTTGTACTGTCATGGTTTAACCTCACTTAATAAAATTTATGATTGTTGTTCTTCTTTTTGTAATTTATTGTCAATGCAATAGACAACGCTTGATAGTAACGAATCCATAGTACCCAATACGTGGGACAATGGAGCCTCGAATACTGACAGCAGCTGTGCCCGCATTTCGTCTTTTGATGGCAATTTAGAAATAACTTCTATGTCTTTTGAACTGCAAACTTGACCATCAAAATGACCACCCACTACCTTAAGTTTGTCATCACAAACCTTAAGAAAAGAGAACAAGACTTTAGATGTTTGCACAGGGTCTGTATTAGAAAAAACAACGCCGATATGACCTTCTAAGAAAGCCTCGTCGAGTTTAATTCCTGATTCAATGGCAGCTTTATAAAAAATTCTTTTACGAACCACTTCATATTCACCACCAATTTTCAACAGCTCAGTGCGGAAATTAGCATCGGTATTAGGATTAATACCTTCATTCTTTGTAACAAAGAAAGCATTAGAAGCTTTTATTTTATTGACCAAATCAACTAATAGTAAATTCTTTTCTACACGCATGTTAATTAGTCCCCTTGCTCTTCAGTAATTGATGAAAGATCAATCTTTAGGCCAGGACCCATTGTTGAAGAAAGGTATAAACCTTTTAGATATTGGCCTTTAGCTGTTACTGGCTTACTTTTAATAATAGCAGCAAGAATAGCTTCAATATTTTGTACAAGCTTTTGTGAATCGAAAGAAAGCTTTCCAACAAGACTGTTTACAGCTCCTGTTTTATCGCTCTTGTATTCGATTTTACCAGCTTTAGCTTCTTGTACAGCTTTAACGACATCGTTTGTTACTGTGCCAGCTTTTGGAGTAGGCATTAGACCTCTAGGACCTAAAACTTTACCCAATTTACCGACCTCACGCATCATGTCAGGTGTTGCTATAACTGCATCAAAATCAGTCCAGCCACCTTTAATTTTCTCTATAAGATCATCGCTACCAACAATATCAGCACCGGCATCTGTAGCTTCTTTATGTTTATCACTTCTTGCGATAACCACAAGAACTATACGTTTCCCTGTTCCATTCGGTAAGGAGACAGTTCCACGCACCTGTTGATCTGACTTTTTGGTATCGATCCCTGTCATCAGGGCGATTTCCACTGTCTGGTCAAATTTGACCGGAGGACAGCTTTTTAGTAGTTCGATAGCATCTTTAAGATTGTATTTTTTATTAATATCAACCTTAGTTGCAATCTCCCGAATCCGTTTACTTTGTTTTGTCATGATCAATTTTATCCTTCAATTATATCCACACCCATAGAACGAGCTGTACCCATTACTAGGAAAACAGCCGCATCTTCCGTATGAACACGAAGATCTGGCATCTTAATCCGTGCTATAGCAAGAGCATCTGAGCGTTTAAGCTTTCCAACCTTATCACGGTTAGGAACCTTAGACCCAGATTCTATTCCCACCTTTTTAAGGATAAGGCGAGACATTGGGGGTTTTTTTGTTCTGAATGTAAAGCTTTTATCACTAAAAACAGAAATTTCAACAGGAAGGATATCCCCTGCTGCTTCTTGAGTTTTAGCATTAAATTCTTTACAAAATGCCATAATGTTAACGCCTGCAGCACCAAGAGCCGGACCAATAGGAGGAGCCGGATTAGCTTTTCCCGCAGGAATTTGTAACTTAATAATTTTTAATAACTTTTTAGCCATGCTTTGATTCCACTTTTCTTATCTTTTATCAGCAGGAACTAGTTCTACCTGCCAGAACTCTAGATCATCAACTCGCGTATCACGCCCGAAAATAGACACCAGTACGCTTAAACGCCCTTTATCATTAAACACATCGGTCACAGTACCGGTAAAATTGACGAAAACTCCATCAATAATCTTGACGAGGTCACCGGTTGAAATATTATGTTTAAGAACAACGGATTTTTTCTTCTCTTGGAGTTCGCTTAATATTTCGTCCACTTCTCTCTGTGTAAGAGGGCTAGGCTTTTCTCCACCTAAGAATCCTAACACACCTGAGGTATTACGCACAAACATCCATGCATCATCAGTTAAATTCATGCTGACAAGGATATAACCAGGCCATAGTTTTTTCTCGCTAACAATCTGCTGCCCTGCTTTTACTTCGGCGACGTTTTCTGTAGGAACCATGATTTCGCCGATCAGATCTTCCATACTTTGTTTAATACGGTTGTCTTCAATAGCAGCTTTAACTTTCCTTTCCTGCCCAGATATTACCTGTACAACATACCACTTCATGAGGTTACACCTTTCAATTAGGTCAAAAATAATTTAACAAGATTTCTTAGACCATCTAAGAAATACTTACTGGCTAAATCAACTATATAAACACAGAATCCACAAGTTAATGTAGAAAGAATCACAAGTCTTGTGTATTTTTTCAATTCTTTTTGCGTAGGCCAAGAAATTTGTTGGATTTCTTGCTTTAAGCCGTAAAAAAAATTTTTAAGTCTTTCTAGTCTTGTAATTTTCAGTTCTGTCTCAATTTCTTGCATATTTTTCTCATTTACGAGTGCGGAGGGATTTGAACCCCCGGCCGGCGACTTTGGAGATCGCTGCTCTACCAGCTGAGCTACACACCCAGTTATGGCGCGCTGAAACCAACGCGCCGTTTTTCATTAAGCAAGGATAGTCGTTACAGTACCCGCACCGATGGTCTTACCACCTTCACGAATAGCGAAACGCATACCGTTTTCCATAGCTACTGGTTGTAATAACTCAACAGCTAACTCAATGTTATCTCCAGGCATAACCATCTCTGTACCTTCTGGTAGAGTTACAGTTCCTGTTACGTCTGTTGTTCTGAAGTAGAACTGAGGTCTATAACCGGTGAAGAAAGGTTTATGACGTCCACCTTCTTCTTTGTTAAGAACATAAATTGTTCCTTTGAACTTTTTATGCGCTTTACATGTGTTAGGAGCTGCAAGAACCATACCACGCTCGATATCTTTTTTCTCGATACCACGTAATAGGATACCTACGTTCTCTCCAGCTTGCGCTTCGTCAAGAATTTTGTTAAACATCTCAAGACCTGTCGCTACTGTTTCACGTGTTTCACGTAAACCGATAAGTTGTAATTTATCGTTAACACGAACAATACCACGCTCTACACGACCTGTTGCAACTGTTCCACGACCAGAAATAGAGAATACGTCCTCAACTGGCATTAAAAATGGCTTATCAACTTCACGTGCAGGAGTTGGGATAGCAGTATCAACTGTATTCATTAACTCCATGATTTTTTCAACGTACGCTGGGTCGCTTTCAAGAGCTTTAAGAGCAGAACCACGAATAATAGGTACATTTTTGTAACCTTTAGACTCTAGAAGTTCTGTTAGCTCCATTTCTACAAGATCAACAAGCTCTTCGTCGCCTGGTTGAATCATATCCATTTTATTTAGGAATACAACAATCGCAGGAACACCAACTTGACGAGCAAGAAGAATGTGTTCTTTTGTTTGTGGCATCGCACCGTCAGTTGCAGCTACTACTAGAATAGCTCCGTCCATTTGTGCAGCACCGGTGATCATGTTTTTAACATAGTCAGCGTGACCTGGGCAGTCTACGTGTGCATAGTGTCTTTTGTCTGTTTCATATTCAACGTGAGATGAGTTGATGGTAATACCACGAGCTTTCTCTTCTGGGGTATTATCAATCGAACCGTAGTCTCTGAATTTTGCATAACCTTTTTCAGCTAATACTTTTGTAATAGCAGCCGTAAGAGAGGTTTTACCATGGTCAACGTGTCCAATGGTTCCAATGTTTACGTGAGGTTTATTTCTTTTGAAGGATTCTTTTGCCATAGTCATTCCTCCTTTTGGCACTTTTTATATTCAATATCGGTTGCCCAAAAAAGGGATTGAACCTTCGACCTCTTGCTTACCATGCAAGTGCTCTACCACTGAGCTATCTGGGCGTAGACCGCGTCTCTAACAGCAAACAAGATTAATTTGGTCAGAAAATAAAATCAACTCGTTTCGGAGTTTTCCTATTTCTGCCTATAAATTATTCTTGCTTTCGTAAGATCATATGGAGACATTTCAACTGTTACTGTATCTCCAACTAAAACACGGATGTTTCTCATCTTCATTTTGCCACATAAATGGGCATGAACATTCATTCCATTCATTAATTTAACCCTAAAAGTTAAATTAGGCAGTAATTCCAAGATAGTTCCGTCAAGCTTGATCGTGTCTTCTTTAGGCATAAAATAATTATTATAATTTCAAACTTGTATTCGACATGGTAAAATTATACACCGTTTACCACCAATAACAAGCAATTTTTCTCTTATTGAGGCGTTTTTTCTATGGACCTAGTATTTAAAAAATTTTTAGAAGAGCTTAAAAGGACAGATTCGGCTGAGCTTGTATATCAAAAAATTATTTTATTCGGTAAATCCTCCCCCCTCAAATCTTTATGGGATTTTAGAGAAGCTGATAAGGTAAACGGGTGTCAGAGTCTATTATATGTTCGATGCACGAATACAGAAGGCGTTTTAAATTTTGAGTTCCATTCAGATGCCCTTATTTCTCAGGGACTTGCCGCTCTGCTAGTTCATTTCTATCATGGAGTTACCCTCAAACAAATGCTCTCTACTCCCCCCTCATTTTTCCAAGAGCTGAAACTAGGCCATCTTTTGAGCCCTGGAAGGTCTAATGGGGTCAATAGTCTTTATAAAAAAATGATTGAAATAGCTGTATTTACTTATAAAGAGACGTAAACAAGCAACCGGCTGTAATAGCCTGGATCAGTGGGTATTTAGATTTAAGATTTTTTACATAAAAGTCTATCACATCGTCTTCATGATATTTAGAAAGGGAAAATAAAATTTGAATTTGCATCGAGTAGGTCTGCTTCTGATAGCTTTCCATTAAAAACTTTCTTATATCTTTATTGTAGTCTAAGTAATTTAAAACTAAAGCCGCTTTAAGTCTTAGCTCAGGATCGTGGTCTTCTAGAAGGGTTGCAAGATAATCTTTATCGTCGTAACCAAAATTTTCCCAAAAATGGACCATGGCATCTAGACTAATTTCAAAAAGATCACTTTTTAGAAGCTCTTTTAGAACCTCTTTAGCCTCAGGCATTTTTTTTATGGCTAGCAAATGAAAAATTTGAAGCCTAAAATGTTTATCCATAGCCCTTCTTTGTCCTGCAGAAATGACATGTAAAGAGTTATGCTCATCTTCTATCACAAAAAAAGGGAGAACAGATTCATTGACTATATAGATTTTTTTATTTTTCAGCTGCTCCAGCGCTGTTTTTACCGAATCAATCCCCTTTTTATATTTTTCTCCAGAAAGAAGATGAAGACCTAGCTGTAGCTTTAAGTAAGGATCGCTATTTTCATCTAATAACTTTTCAATGATCCTTTCATGGTGGGTGCCGGCGGAATAAAGGATCGATGCTAAGACCCTTTTTTCCTGGATAGGTCCTGTATTAAAGGCTTCTATAAAATCTTTTACGATGTCTTGGCTGTTATTAATTAGACCGTAGTAGTAATAGGCTTTTGTTAATTCAAATGATTTCTCCTCTTTCCATCCCCTAATAATCTGATCAATGGTTGTATTATGAATTTTTCGTTTGATGGTTGTTATTAAGGCTGATTGCTTAACCCAAAGATGGTTATCTTTAAGTAATTTTATGAGAGTTTTATTATCACAGTGAACTTTGGGTGACGAAAGAAGATAGGTGGCTAAAAGGCGTTCAGAAGCTTGGGGACTAGAAGCTAAGGATTTGATTTTATCTACAGATATTTGATGATCAAGTTCTTTAATAATTAAAATGTAGTTGATCTTTTCTTCAAGTAACATCGAGTCTTCTTTAAGCTTTTGCAAAAGAAGAGGAAGTAATCGTTTATCATGCCAATGACCAAATAATTTGGCTATTTGCATCCCAATTGCCGGATGAACAGTTTGCTTGAAGGCTTCGCATAAGGTTTTTTTTACCTTTTCATCAGCAAATCCTGACAACCCTCTTAAAGCCATCATTTTTATTTTAACATTAGGATGCTCAAACGCATTTAGGAGCAAATCTAAAACGCGAGCATCAGATTCTTGCGATAATGCAGCAAGAGCTGCCATTTTTATCGGTTCTTGATTAGAGTTAAAATGACTTTTGAAAACACTTAGAGCAAGGGGCTCTAGGGCTTTTTTGTAAAAATTGTGTTCTTTAAGATAAGATTTATTTTTTTCTAAAATCTCTAAAGCTTTTGTTATATTACCCGATTGAGCAAATGCAGAGATACTTAGATAAAGACCTTCAGGATCTTCATGATGCTGAAGATTTTCAGCAAGCTTTGCCGCTTCTTCAAATCCTTCTAAAGATATATGACGTTGAATCTCCTCTTTTAAGGGATTCAATGCCGTTAAAATCACTAAAAGCTTTGAAGGAAAAAGCCACATCCATTAACCCAGTGTCATTAATCTCCGTCCGCCAAGAAGATGAAAATGCATATGAAAAATCGTTTGACCTGCCTCTTCTCCATTATTAGTTAATAATCGATAGCCATCACAGATATCGAATTTATCAGCCATTAATTGAGCTGCTTTTCCAATTTCTTTCAAAATACCTAGATCTTTTTCGGGGACGCTTTGAAGATCCTTATAGGCTTTTTTTGGAATGATTAGCAAGTGAATAGGAGCTAGCTTATGGATATCTTCAATTACAATGAGATGTTCATTTTCGTAGAGTTTTTTAGAGGGCAGAACCCCTTCAATAATTTGAGCAAAAACAGTCATATCAAATGGGTCTTTGTAATTTTTTTAAGGGCTAATTGGGCGTCTTCTTTAGTCTTCCATACCGAAATAAACCGGCCTTTATGACAAAATATGGCCCCATCAATGCCGGACACTTGTGCCAGTTTTGAATCTAATAAGCCGGCCCATTTTTCTGGCATCGGTTGTCTAACTTTCATTCGGTCTCTGGAATTTGGAGGAATGCCTCTAAGTTTCCAACCAGAAGCTGACGGCATAATAACAAATCGGGCAGGGTGGTGATCCCCTCCTAGTTCAAAAAAAAGATCCATCCAAGGAAGAAGATGATCAAAATATAAAACCTCATCTGAAGCTTTCATGGCATGAGCCACCTCTTCTTTGCATGATCTTATATAGAAAAATCTATCCACCATCCGCTTTAAATGGCCCAAGGTAAAATCTAGAGCTTTTGTAAAACCTTCATGTAGTTCTATTTCAGAAGCCTCGTAATGGATTGGCATGAAATTTGCGATAATATGGGAAAAGGTGCTGGTTCCCATTTCTGCGGTATACCTTCCGTTATCGTGGGCATCGACCCCATGAATCCAGCTATTATTTAAATGATCATAAAGAACACTAGGTAGGTCATATTGATCTTTTAAATAATTTAATACCATTCCAGCGCTACTCAAATCCCCTTTATAGTCAGCTTGGTGATGATCGAATCTTTTAATAGCAGGATCATAAACACCACCTACATCACAAACATAGTCACATTCTTCAAGCTTTTTATAATCACGAGTTCTAATAATTTTATCTTTATCACCTAAGCCAAAATGGATAAGCAAAGCGCAAGCTGAAACCTCATCGGCATGAAAGCTTCCGTCGTGTATTCCAATAGATTTTTTAATTTTCATAGTTTTTCCTCAATGAAGAGATTACCTTTAATAAGGAAAAAAAAGCATCCCCTATTAGGTAGGGGTAATAAAATGCTGGGTTTTTTATAGGTTTTGCCTTAGAAACTGAGAGAAATGATTTTTTAAGATTTTAACAGATGTTTAACGAAAGCTATTTGAAATTTGCTCACTATGATCTTGTGACTCCTGATGGGAAAATCGAAAAGATTGAATTCCTAAAAGATGGGACAGCTGTTGCGACTATCATAATAGTAAATATATTAGATACTTTTGTCGGTTATCATCTGGATGATCAGCATATTTATTTTAATTTAAAAAGCACACTTGCTCAGCTTGGGCTTCAATCAGAAAAAACGCATTGCTATCTTGATAAAAAAAAGTCGACAGCAATTTGTCAAATTGTCCTTTCAAGCTACGGTCCAATCGCTGAAAAAATGCTTCCCTTATTGTGTGTTGGTGCCTATATAGGAAAGCTTTTTGCTGCTGATCCTTCGCGAAGAGTAAGAAATCCTGACTATTTACAACGGATGTTTGGACGATCTGATCGATATGGTAAGCCTTTATTATCGCTTGGCGGAATGCAAGGAAGCGACGAGCTCCTCCTTGAAAAAATTGATGGAAGAACAGTGGCCTTTTTATCTTTATTAAAAGGGGTCGTACATTACGACAAAGGAATTTATGGCCTGCTTGAAACTCTTGCAAAAGCTTTGCAATTTCCCCACATGAAAATTCGTAACTTTCTCTCTTTACACCAAAATTTTCTTCCAGATGAACATAGGCTTGCACAAAAAAATGATATTCTTCTTGTAAAAACCCTTCCACTCCATGTGAGAACTGTTTTTGCAAAAGTAGTTGATCCTTTATTACCTCAAGGTCTGAGACATACCAGCGCTTCTATTTTAGAGCCTGATACTAAAGCCTCTGGCGATATTTACGAATTATTTGGTCATTCAAATAAGGAACTTGAAGACATCCCCTTAGAATTTTACACCTTGGAACCCTATCGAGAATATGTGTTTTTTTCCGATCGGGATCAGCTTCAGGTCTGTATCGATAACCCCAGTTACTTATTTAAAGCGTTTGAATCTTCACCAAAACCTCTACATCACGGCGCAGCTGTTTTTATCTTTAAAGGGGATCAATTGATGCATCTTAAAGAGCAAGATTGGATCACTAAAGAGCCTCATCTTCATGATTTTCCAGGCCTTACCAATCCTACTCGGCAAGCGCTGATGGCTGAGCGTTATATTCAAGATCAACCCTCTTATCCTTTTCTAAAAGCCATTGAAGAGGGATTAATTACAAGCCAAGGGATCCTTCTTACTC
Source organism: uncultured Chlamydiae bacterium (assembly GCA_903867585.1). Classification (GTDB taxonomy): domain Bacteria; phylum Chlamydiota; class Chlamydiia; order Chlamydiales; family Rhabdochlamydiaceae; genus CAIPRZ01. The sequence goes on along the minus strand of CAIPRZ010000031.1, from coordinate 2,188 downwards.
GCTACTTCCCTTCCCCTTTAATGAAAAAAATGCTTTTATCTAATCTTGTCATGCGCAATCTTAAAGGGATCTATTTCCAATATCCATCAAGATCTTACGGTGATTATTTTTCGCATGAAGATCGTTCGTTGCTGCTAGATCTTGCAAAATTTGGCATCCCTGTTTTTTGGCTAGATGGAGTGAGTCAACGGATGCTTCAGTATGTTCCCAAGCCTAATAAAGATGCTGGCATGTTTGTACCGATGGATCAAGTCGATGCTTTTTTAAGAGCTACCTCTTTTGGTATCTATGGCTCCAATTTAATTGAAAGTACTTTTGAAACAGAACTTGAAGAGCTATTTTTAGGTTTAAAAAATTTAAGCCTCCACGTAGATCATCCCCTACTAAATAAATCAATTCCTATAGCCCTTATTACTGGTGGTGGTCCTGGTGTTATGGAAGTGGGTAACCGGGTGGCAAGAAAAGTGGGAGTTTTATCTTGTGCCAACGTAGTCGATTTTTCAGGAAGATCTTCAAGAGTGGTTCATGAACAAAAAACCAATCCCTATATAGATGCTAAAATGACTTATAGGCTCGACAGGCTTGTTGAAAGACAAGCCGAATTTAATTTAGATTTTCCCATTTTTCTTCATGGAGGAATAGGAACTGATTTTGAGTACTGCTTAGAAGAGGTTCGACGAAAAATTGGCTCTTCACAAGCAACTCCTGTCTTATTATTTGGTACTAAGGATTATTGGTCCGATAAAATCACCTCTCGCTTCAAACGTAATCTCATGGAAGGAACCATTGTTGGTTCAGAATGGGTCAGTAACTGCTTTTTTTGCGTTTCCAACGCAAAAGCTGCTTTAAAGGTCTATAAACACTACTTTGAAGGGACCCTCCGTATCGGAAAGGGTGAGCCTTATTATGAAGATGGTTTTGTTATAATCACTTAAACAACCCCAAAACTAATAAATAAAAACGCTTTTTAAATACATATCCACTTAACTGTCAACTACTTATATCTAAAAACTTATATTTACTTTAAACATTTAAAAATAAAGAAATAATTTGTTATAATTATTACTAATGAACGAATTAATAGGTAAATTATATGAATAGAATACCCAGTGAAAACAAATCTTTAGATATTCTTTATAAAATCAGCCTTGTTCCTGTTATAGGTACCATCGCTAATATCAGCGCCATTATGCTTAAATGTTTCGAAAAGTTAGGTGGACAGCTTCCAAATGATTTTAGCTCTATTTTAAAGAACCATTCGTTTACAAGTCTTGTTTTTCATTCCCTACCTCTTATAGGCACCATAGGGGTGCTAGCCCGAATGTGTTTTAAAAATAAGACGGATGCTTCTGCTGATATTCATACTCAATATAATCGAGATGGGATGCCTATCATGGACCCCAAAGCCGCGGCATTACTATACAAAATGCAACAAGAGTTTGATCAAATTTGCGACAAACACCAAATAAGATACGCAGGTTGTAGCGGAACAGTTCTTGGAGCGCTTAGACATGATCCTGCTGGAATTATCCCATGGGATGATGATATTGATTTAGTTATGCCCTTAAATGAACAAAATAAATTTACCCCCGAATTTCACCAAGATTTACTAGATAAAGGACTTAAACTAAGACCGCATTGGGGTGGTTTTAAATTAACGGTCCTCAAATGCCCGGAATTTGGAAAAACCTACGGACAAGGTAGTACAAGAGGCGAGTTTTATTGGCCGTTTATTGATTTATTTATTACCTATAAAAATGTTTCGGATAGCCGACTTTATATCAATTGTCAAAAAGTTGAAAATTTAGGAGGCCCCGAACAACCTTCTACTGTATGGCCTAAAGAATCCTGGACTGAAGAAGAGCTAGAAAATACTAAAAAAGTCCCCTTTGGTCCTATAAGTATTCCTCTTGCGGAAGGAGCAGACGAATATTGTAAAAGAGCTTATGGAAATGATTGCATGGAAATAGGATACCAAATATTTGACCATAAAAATGGCAGGCTTTTTGATAACCCACATAAAGCTAAACTCACTGACTTTTCCCCTTGCCCTTATGAAGCTAAATTATTCGAAGCTTCCCTTAAGACTATTGGCTGATTTTAGATTAGGCTTTTTTTAAATTTTAATTAAATCTTGTTTTTGCAAGATTAAATTAAAGAAGATAATAATTAATTTATTTAAATTAAA
>CAIPRZ010000030.1 GCA_903867585.1 uncultured Chlamydiae bacterium | reverse complement strand
TTGCATATCTAGATCCATAGATTTACATAACTCAGAGACTTTTAAAAAACCATAGGATCCAGAATTTCCTGTCATTTTATGGATTTCAGCTCTTAAGGAATTCAAACTTTCTAGATTTTTTTTCTCTTTTAAATGGCGTATTAAGCTCTCAAGATTTTCTATTTTAGAAGGGATAGTTTTTTTATATTCGGTTAATAAAGGATGCTCATGTGTCACATTTAGCCTATTTTATTTTTTGATAACATAGACGCTAGACAGATTCAAATGAAAATGATGGGAAGAGATGTTGGAAGTACCTTGTATTTTAAGCGCTATGACTATGAGCTAAAGAGCTCATTTCTATAGCAGGTTCTTCCTGAATAACACGACGATACCCTTTAAAATTTACAGGGTATGCAAAAGGGTTTAAATAATTAAACGCTGATCCTATCGACTTAAGCCCTTTAGTGATCTTTCCAGGGTTATTAGCCATATAAAGAGTAATAAGAGGCATTGTGATTCCGATAACTAGCATCGCAATAGGAAGAGCCCCTCCAGTTCCTGCACTGGCTCCAACAAAGGTAAATACAGCAAGGCTTATAGCAAGAGCTGTGAGTGCATAACGCATAATTTGATTAATTCTAGAGGCTGATACCGTGTTATTAACCCCTGCTTTTAATTGAGCTACATCGTAGTAGAAGAAGGTAAAAGCGATTAGAGGCTTTATAAGACTCATGATTTGGGAAGCAATACCTACTGTACAAACATCGGCCACAACGGTTGTAATAGCCCCTAATAAACTTACAGTACCGAGAATGGCGTTAGAAAATTCAGAGGAAGAGAGTTTTTTTAAAACCTCATCAATGTGATGAGAACTTAGACTTAGATCTTGTCCATTTAGAACATTTGTTAATTTATGCATAAAATCGGAACCCATCATTTTTTCAAGATGGATTTTTTGATCTCTTGAGTTAGGATCGTTTAAAATTGATTTTACGACCTCGATTCTTCTTTTTGCTAAATCTATAGAGGGTAGAGGATTACAGCGGATACTTGGCCAAAATAAATTATTAACTTTTTTAGCAAGCGGTATATTACAAGGTTCAATTCTAATTTTACGTTTTAAATCTCCAGATAATCGGGCGTTATGAAGAGTTGATATGGAAATAATAAGCAGTTGAAGACTGGATAATAAGTCACCAACCATGTTGGCAATATCGATACTTGAAACATTTATATTATTTTCAGCCCATACCGTTAAAGCTTTTGTTGTCCCTTGGATAAAACCAGCGCTTGATTCAAATACCCCACGGGCAATTTTCATAACCCCATCTGCTATTCCCCAAAGATAATTTTGATGTCTGGCTTCAGCAATCAGATGATTTCCTTCGATGATATTAGAAACACCGGTAAAGACAGAAAAGTACCTACGAAGACCCATAGATTCTGGGACAGAGTGGAGTTGTTCTAAGGATTCATTAATAACATCGGTAGCATCTTGCCCAGCATCTAAGCTTTTTGCTAAGAGGGATAATACCGCCTGGGCCGCTGTTGCCACTGATAGAGCTGTTCCTGTAACCCCGTTTAGGACATAAACAAGCCCAGAATAAAAATTATGGTTATAGGTACGAATAGGTGTAGCCATACTCGCTTGTACAGACGATAGAGGCGCTAAATGTGTGTCCATAGAGCTTGTTATAGTCATAAAACATCTATTTCTTAGTTTATTTGTACCTAATTATATCAAATATCAAGCTTTAAATTAATAAAATCTTAATAATTCAGTAAATTTTTATACCTTTATAAATGAACGAGTTAAGTCGTTAATAAAAAAGTTTTTATTATATTTTCGCTAGTTCTTTATTAGAACCCCTTAATTATCTATAGTATTTGTCTTATGAGGGTTATATGCAAAAGTATCAGGATCTTATTAACATCTTCCATGAGTGTTTTTTTAAATCTTATAATACCGAGCTTACTTTAGGGGGCGATGAACCCTTATATCAACCAGCTGATCCAAGTTATCCTCACCACAGAATAATTTTTGCCCGGGGTTATTTTTCAAGTGCCCTCCATGAATGTGCCCATTGGCTAATTGCCGGTGAAAATCGGAGAAAACTTCTTGATTTTGGTTATTGGTATGTGCCTGATGGAAGATCGGAGTCAGAACAGAGCTTATTTCAACAAGTTGAAATTAAACCTCAAGCCATGGAATGGATTCTTTCTGAGGCTGCTGGCGCCCCTTTTTTTGTTAGCATTGATAACTTATTTGGTAATAGTTCAGATAGTACAGTGTTTAAACAAGCTGTTTATGAACAAGTAAAGATCTATGCTGAAAAAGGGCTTCCGGAAAGGGCTAGGATTTTTCGAGAGGCTATAGCCCAATTTTATGGACGCTCTAAAGAGCTTTCATTAGATGATTTCCATTTAGAAGCGCTTAACTAAAGTTATTTTTTTTTCTTAAAACGGATAAGGGCATTGATGATTCCAAAGCTAATTAAAGCAATACCCCCATATTTTAAGACCTCAGCAATCGTTGAGTAGGTTTCAATCTCTTTTTGACCCATCTCTATTTTTTCTCGAGCAGAACCCAATATTCCCCTCCCAAGAGGTCTTGTATAATCATTAGACTCGAATAAAGAATTAGCACTATCGACTGATTTTTGAGCATTTGCAATTTTTTTTTGCCCCTTTAAAACCTCTTCAGAAATAAAAACAGACGTTGAGAGGGATATTAAGCCTAATCCAATTATGCTGGCACTTAAAACTCTTTTGACAACCATAGTATGACCTTTTGTTTTTAAAATTTACTTAACATCTATAGCGATAATAAACAAGAGGTTCTCTTCTTATAAAAGACTCAATTAGTCGTTATTTATAGGGGATTGTCTAAGCTTCTTTTTTAGTGAGACCGATTTTTTACGATTTAAGCGCTTAATTTTTTCAGATTTGGGTATTTTAGTAGGAATTCTTGGAATCTTTTTTTCTAATGACTTTTTAATTTTTTGCCTTAATTTTTCAAGGCAGCTTAATTTATTTAAATACTGACTTCTTTCTTTTTGACAACTTACTGTGATTTTTGTTGGTAAGTGGGTGAGACGGACAGCGCTATCTGTGGTATTAACATGTTGCCCCCCAGCTCCTTTAGAGCGAAAGGTGTCGACTCGACACTGTTTTAAAAGCTCAGAATCAGATAACTCAAAAATATTCATTATTAACCTTAGAGTTTTTGGCAATAAGCTCTAATTTCTGTTTACGAGTCATTTGCTTGATAGCCCACTCTCTTTTTGAGGCTAAAGATCTTGAAGAGACAACTTCTTTATAAACCACCTCTAGAGGCTGGCTTAATCTAAAAAATTTTGCCCCTTTTTTAGTATGAGTATGCTCTTTTAACCTTTTTTCAAGACAAACCGTAATACCTGTGTAAAAAGTGCCCTCATGGGTTTGAATGATATAAACGATCCATTCTTTATCTAAGATGTCAGTCAAGAGCTTATAATTTATTTTTATTTTAGTTTTATCAATAAAACTAAATAAAAATCTCTATTTAATTTTTAATGGGGATTACATTCCCATTTTTTTTAAGAATGACTTTATGAGTTTTTTGGGGAGGTGGGGTCTGATTATGAACTCTTTTTTCAATAAAATTATAAATGGCTTTGGTTTGGAAGTAATAGCCATGGCCAGCTACTTCTTTAGTACAATCGATAAACTGAATGTTGGGGGTAAGTTTTTTAAAATTAGGATTAATTTCTATTCCTAAAGCTTCAGATCCAGAGGTTAGCGGATAAAGTAATTTGAGAACGTCATCTTTAAAAGAATGAAATACGAAAAAATTTTCACAATTTTTTACAGAATTATAATAGGGCCGATTTTCTTCAATCGAGCTTGCATCAACAGCTGGGGCTAAAGCAAAAAAATTACGAATAAAGGGACGTTCTTTATTAACGCTTTCAAAATTTAGGGCTTCAAGAATTACTCTATTACCCAAACTATGAGCTATAACATCGATATGAGGGGTAATATGGTGGAGCTCTAAAAGATGGGCTTGGACCCGTTCTTTGAGGGCATCGGCATGCTCAACAGCCAGTTCATACTCAATAAAGCTTTCATATCCTGGCCAAATATAACCAATAACTAGATCATACAGAGGCTTATTATCAGAGGTTTTCATATTATTTATAAAAGAATTGACCTCTTTTATACTTTTTACAGCGTAATCGAAGGTATTATTGTAGCCATGAACTACAAGCAAAACTTTCTTATTAACAAATGAGGGGTCGTTAAGAGTCTGTTTTGAAAAAGAAGGATCCCAAAAAAATTGGGTTTTGTCAGAAATTTGATCCATGTTCACGATGTCTTTACTATCAGAAAAGATAAGAACACCTGCTGTTAATAAGCCCATCCATCCAAAAGACATAAAAACTTCCTCTAAAATAAAAAATATAAATAATTTTTTATTTTAGAGGGATTATCAGCAAGGTTTTTTTTATATACCTAATAAGTCAA
>CAIPRZ010000029.1 GCA_903867585.1 uncultured Chlamydiae bacterium | reverse complement strand
TTCAAAATGCCGCGTTGAAATCAAAAAAGTCATTGCGCCAAGAATTCTTTCAAAGGTCCTTCAAAAAAGGTCATCCCCTTTTCATTAAAACTAATAATCTTATTGCAACCCTCTTCAAGAAGCCCTCTATCGTGCGAGGCTACAAGTACTGTCCCTTTAAAATCATTTATGGCCCATGCAAGCGCTGAAACTGATTCTAGATCTAAGTGATTGTTAGGCTCATCAAGAATAAGAACATTAAAGTTACAAAGCATCAACCATCCCATAATCAAGCGCGCCGTCTCTCCTCCAGATAGAGCCGATAACGGTTTAAATGCATCATCACCACCAAAAAGCATCTTTCCTAAAATAGAGCGGACATCCTGGTCATAGGTTCCTGGTTTTTTTTCTTTAAGCCAATCAAAAGCGGTCATTGAAGATTTTTTATCGATAATTTCTGCATGATTTTGAGGGAAATAACCCACTTGTAAGTGGTGTCCTGGCTCAATTTTTCCCGAATCAGGAAGGAGTTGATTAGCTAGTAGCTTTAATAAAGTGGTCTTACCCATTCCGTTATTACCAATAATACCGATCTTATCTCCTTTCACCACATCAAAGGTCAAATTTTTATGAACGACTTTATCCCCGTAGGCTTTAGAAAGTTTTTCAACTTTAAATACAACTTGGCCTGAGGCCTTTTCTGGCGGATAAAAACGGATATAGGGTCGCTCGATGTTAGAGGCTTTTAATTCTGTCGGGGCTAGTTGAGCAATTTCTTTAAGCCTTGATTGCACTTGAGACGCTCTTGTACCAGCTCCAAATTTAGCCACAAACTCTTTAAGCTGAGCCGCTTTTTTTTCCTTACTTTTATTTTCTAATTCAGTACGTGAACGAACAGCGGTTTTGGCTACAAGCATCTGATCGTAGTTACCTGGATATATGATTAAGGTTTCATAATCAATGTCTGCAATATGGGTTGTTACCGCATTTAAAAAATGCTTATCGTGAGAAACAACAATCAAGGTTCCTGAATAACTATATAAAAACTTTTCAAGCCACCCAATAGCATGCATATCAAGGTGGTTCGTCGGTTCATCAAGAAGTAGGGCTTCAGGATTACCAAACAAGGACTGACATAAAAGAACTCTAAATTGACGATCAAGCGGGATCTCATGCATTTTCAAATGGTGCATATTAGCTTTTATATCCATCCCTTCAAGAAGGGATTCGGCATCGCTTTCTGCAGTATATCCATCTTCTTCAGCAATGATCTCTTCGATTTGACCAAGACGCATTCCCACAGCATCGGTAATCTCTTCTTGATAGAGTCTATCCTGCTCTTGTAAAGCAGCCCAAAGCCGTGTATTTCCCATCATGACCACATCGATAAGTCTCATGTGTGAAAACGCTTCGATATTTTGTTTTAGAAATCCTGTTCTTTTAGGCAGCGATACAGAACCTGCAGAGGGTTCTTCTTGCTGCATCATTATTTTTAATAAAGTCGATTTACCCGCTCCGTTTGGGCCCGTAAGTCCGTATCGATTCCCTTTATTAAAAGAAATAGTGATGTCTTCAAAAAGGGTTCTTACACCCATTTTTTTAGTGATTCCGTTGAGGGTAATCATGATTTTTCCCTTTAGCTTGGCTGTTTTTGTTTGATAGTTTAGCATAACATTAAACCCAATCTCAAGGTATGAGTGCTCAAAGAGACCAAAAGCCTTATTGAATCTTTTCTTGAGGAATTAAAACTAAAAAAACGCTATTCCCCTCATACACTTAGAAACTACCAGCTGGATTTAAATAAATTTATCGACAAGCTTCAAGAAGCCCCCCTGTCATCGATTGATAAAAAATGGGTGCGCCAGTTTTTATTTGAACTGACCCAAGAAAAAAAAGCTAAAACCACCCTTCATCGCCACTTATCTACTTTAAAAAGTTTTTTTAAATATCTGGTGAAACAAAATAAGCTCTCTTTTAATCCGCTTTCGACCATGAGCTCCATTAAGCTTCCTAAACCCCTACCTAAAGCTGTCAGTGAAAACGAGCTCAAACACTTTTTATCCCTTCCTGATCTATCCTGCTATTTAGGGGTAAGAGACAAGGTGATTATGGAGCTTTTTTACTCCTCTGGTCTCCGTTTAGCAGAACTTTCAGGACTTGATATAAATGATCTAGATTTAGAAAACAGACTGATAAAAGTACTCGGTAAAGGGCAAAAAAAACGCCTTGTTCCCATTACTGCAACGGTTTGCTCCTACCTTAATGAGTATTTAAATGACCCTAGACGATTTTTAGATGGCCCCACTCATAAAAAAGCGGTCGATGAAAAAGCGGTTTTTTTAAATAAATGGGGCAAAAGACTTTCCATGCGATCGATTGACCGCTTTTTTAAAGAGTATCTTCAATCTTCCGGCCTTGCAGCCAAAATTACACCTCATGCCCTTCGGCATAGTATTGCGACCCATTTATTGGAAAATGGGATGGATTTAAAAAGTATTCAAACCCTTCTTGGTCATACCAATTTAGGCACAACCACCATTTATACGCAGGTGTCTATTAAGCTCAAAAAAGAGGTTTATGATAAAGCCCATCCAAGGGCTCAAGAAGAAAAAGAGGGATGACGATAAGCCAGATTCTGTGTCATTACTGATGTAGTCATTCATCTAGGCCTTTTGTTGCCAAAAAGCTCAAGCGATTTTTCAAAACCTTCAAACCGCGCGGAACTGGCGTAAGTTTTGCCATCTTGCTTTAGATAGGGTTTGCAACTATTCTTAGTATCTCTACTAAGCGGCCTTTTCATAAAAAAGGCATTTCACACTGTCTACACTTTGAATGTAGCGTTATATTTTCTGTTGCACTTTCCGTGGCTATTAACCCCCAGTCTTTCACTGGTATCTGTTCCTATAAAGTCCAGACTTTCCTCCCCTTTATCTAGCCAAGCTAGATAAAGCGGCGACTACGTGTCATCCCGAAAAATTAAACCGCTTTACGCTTACGTCTACGTTTTGGCGAAGACTCTTCTGAAGCTTCAGGGGTATCTGGCCAGTAGTGAATTCGTGAACAGTGTTCACAAAAAACTAAATGACCTGATTTACGAACAATGTTTTCATGTTGAGCAGTTAAAGAAATGTGGCATCCTGTGCAGATACGGTTTTCAATAGGAACCACGACTCTATCTTTTTTGTTATGTAAAAGACGCTCATAGATCTTTAATACCGAAACATCAGCATGATGGACACAATTTTCACGCTCAACAAATAAAGAATGACCCTCAGATTGGATCTCTTCTAGAGTAGAACGGATCTCTTCTTGCAATGCTAAAGAGCTTTGCTCAGAAGCTTGTAGCGAGTCTCTAATTTTAACTAAAATTTCATCTTCCGAGTTTTTACGATCCACTAGATCTGAAATTTTATGTTCTAGATTAATGCGCTCTCTTTCTGTTTGAGTGATTTCTTGAGTAAGGGCATTAAACTCATCTACCTTCTTAACTCCGCCCTGCTGAGCTTCTAATCGCTTGATGCGGGAATTAATTTCGGTAATTTTTTCTTCTAAAACTTGAATTTCAAGAGTTAACGCTTCAACTTCTTTGTTTTTTTCTTCTAATTGTACGCTAAGTTCTGCTCTCAAGACATCGATTTGCTCGATCTCTTTCATCCGCTCTTTACGTAGACGGAGAAGTCTAATCATCTTCATATCGATTTCTTGGATGTCAAGTATAGTTTTGAGTTCAGCTAACATTAATGGCCTATATAGAGAATATCTTTGGGGGCATTTTACACAATTTAACCAATAACCTTCAAGAAAGGAAATTGCAGGAGTTTTGTTAAATCTTAATTTTAAGTTCTTGGGAAACTTGGTTTTTAAATAAAAGAGGCAGCATTAAAAACGCAGCTAAGATAACCGCAGCCCCTGTCATTAAAGAGATTTTAGGACTTAATGTCATAATCAGCCCCGATATTGCTGGAGCCATGATTTTAGCAAGCGATACAATGCCAAGATGAGCGCTCATCATTTTCCCATGAATTTCAGGGCTATGATTGCGGGAAAAAAAACCCAAAAGATGGGGAGAAATCATCGATTGAAAAAAAGCAATGGCCACAATCGGAATATAAGCCCCCATAAATTTGGGCTGCAGGACAAAAAGTCCCATCGAAGATGCAAGCCCAATGAGACTTAAACCCAATCCCCACTGATAATTAAACTTTTTATAAAACTGGGTGACAAAAGCTGCCTGCGCGATAACAGTAGATACGCCATAAAAAGCGACTAATTGTAACACTTTTTTTGGGCTGTAAAGCCCAGAACTTATCAAAAAGACCTGGAAGGTTTTAATAAAAATATACCAACCAAAGGTTGTTAAAAAAATGAGCAAAAGAGGATAAAAAGCCTCTTTTTTGATCCCCTTAAGATCAAGCGCCTCTTTTAAAGGCTCGACGCAAACAGGTAGTGGCTGCTTAATACTTGAAACAATCATTAAATTTATAATAGCCACCATTGCAGCCAGTAAAAATACAACTAAGGCGACCGTTTCAATGTGGGGAACTTTTGGGATCAGATGAGAGGATAAAAAGGGACCAACAGCAAAGGCCAGGCCCAAAACAAGATTTACCAGCCCAAAATAGCGGCGCCGCTTGACCCCTTCAGTAAAATCAGAAATCAAGGCATTTATTGTGGATAAATTGACACCAAGACAACCGGCGATAGCATTACCGAGAATAAGAAATTTCCACTGACCATAATAAATTCCTAAACTTGAAATCAAATAGCCTGCTAAATTACCCAAAAAAGCGATTTGAAGCATCGATTTACGCCCTATTTTATCAGCTATTTTAGACCATAAAGGGGCCGCTAAGGTTTGAAAAAGAGGATAAACGGCATAAAGAAGAGACAGGTAAAGGACTTTTTGTGTACTAGAATAATCTGACAAGAAGAAATTTGATTCTAAAAATAAAAAGGGTAGAAGGGGGATGATGCTGGAATAGGCCAATAGGTCTAAGAATAAAACTAAAAAAATTTTTCGCAAATAGTGGATCTTCATGTTAGCCCCTTATCCAACTATTTTACCTGATTGGCGAAAAACAGAAAATCATTTAAGGTCGGGCTTTTAAAGGACCCTATGGAAATTCGTAAAGACCCCATTTCTGCTTATTCAGCTCCTACCCCACCTCCGGCTAATCTACCTGCATTAAAACAGGCCCTACATACGCAGGTTTTACACCTCAACCAGGTTATAAATAAAATTTTAATAAGCCCTGATAAAATAGACCAGACCCTTTGCCACGATCTAGTTCAATCCACCATTTCCTTAAATAAACTTACTGAGCAAGGATTGACTCTAACAAATCACCCAGAACTAAGTAGAACACTTCTTGAAACCTCAAGGGTTTTAAATACAATTATTAACTCACCGATATATGTCTAAAAAATTAAAGCCCACTTCCCTTTTAGAAGCTGCTAAATTATTTACCGAAGAAAGCTATGATCAATCCACTATGAAAAAAGTGGTTCACAACCTTGTACTTCATAAAGAAGCGACCCGTGTTTTACTCAAAGAATTAGAATTAATTCTTAAGGATTTACAATAGTTTTTCTAAAAGGAAAAACTTTTAAATCATCAGTTGCAAAACTATTTGGAAAAACTATTTGAGCCTCTTTTTCAAATTCAGAAAGATCAAGATAGCGGGCTGAAAAATGAGTTAGAATAAGCATTTTGGCATTGGCTTCTTTAGCGATAACAGCAGCTTGGGTGGCGGTAAGATGATTATGATTTTCAGCTAGCGTTTTTTCAGCATCTAAATAGGTACTTTCACAAAGTAAAAGATCAGCATCACGGGCTGCCATAATCGCATTTTGACAAAACTTGGTATCAAGAACGCAGGAAAAAATACTCCCTGGCTGAAGGCTTGAAAAATCTTTAAGATAATAACGCTGTCCATGAATTTCAACAGACCCTTTTTCTAAAAGATCTCGTACATAAAAGCCGTCAATACCCGCTTCTTTGAGCTTTTCTTTATAAAACCGTCTTCTTGGAGTTTCTTGAATGCGGTAAGCATAATTTTCAATTCCATGCTCTAAGGCATAGGCTTCTATCCTAAAATTTTCATCTTCATGAACAAGCCCTGTGTGATGGACGGGATGTTCAATAACTTTAATTTGTTCATGATAAGCAGTCCCATAGCGAAGTCGATCAAAATAAACTTTTCCAGAAGCGGGATAATAGACATGGATAGGATGAGTTACTTTATCAAGATTAAGTCGCATTAACATCGAGCCTAATCCTAAACAATGATCACCATGGAAATGGGAAACAAAAATTCGAGTAACAGTCGGAGGGGCGACGTTAGCAAAAATAAACTGTCTTTGCGTCCCTTCACCAGGATCAAATAGAAGCCCTTCTTCATTCCATCGGAGTAAATAAGCGCCATGATTACGAAGGCGTGTCGGTTGTTGTGAAGCGCACCCAAGAATGGTTAAATCCCGAACTGTCACCTAAGCTCTCCTGAAAAATTTTAACGATCCTAAAACAAGCCCAGTAAGTCCTCCAAAAACGTGAGCTGCGTTAGCAACTCCAAAGGAAAGATCTTTATGGCTTGTTAAGTTAAACACAAATACCCCAATACTTAAAACAACAAGCGCTAAAACATAGATCATTAAAAAAAATAAAAGACTACGGGACAATGCATACCCTTCCCACGGGGCCCTTTTTTGTCTCATCCAAATAAAAGCTGCAAGTCCAATGATAATACCTGAGGCCCCAATAAAAAAAGGCCCTGTTAAAATATATTGAGCAACATTGGAAACAACTCCACACACTATTGCTAAAATAAGTGTTTTAAAAACCCCAAGCTTCATTTCAATGAGCTTCATCAGTAAAAAAAGCCAAATCATATTGAATAAGATATGAAGTAAACTTCCATGTAAAAAAACAGGGGTCATTAAACGGTAAACTTGACCCTCTTTAATTTTTTGAAAAATGGGCATTTTTTTATCCTGATAACTTTTTTTATATTCAGGATCTTCAATCATATCTAAAAAGCCATGAAAATAGGCGGTCCTTCGTAACTCATCCCACGACTTCTTATCTTCCTCTGACATTTTTTCAAGATCTTCGTGAGTTTTTAATTGGTGGGTTTCGACAAAGGTTTTTAATTCAGTAAAACCTTGAGGGACATCAAAAAAAAGTTTTTGCTCAATCGGGGTTAACTCCACCTCCATCATGACACTGCCTTGATCTTTGATCATCAACGAGGTCTGACCCATCTGAATAAAAAAAAGGATAACCGATAAGAAAATCCAACCCCAGGTTAAAATGGGGAGCCTTGGAGCTTTTGCTACTACCTGAGGGGTTGATGTATCAAGATCTTCCTGCTCAAGAGGCTCTTTGGAGATAACATAAAATTCTGGATGAGAAGGATTTTTTTTATACGCTTCTAAAAATTGAACCGCTTTTACGGTTTCATCTTCATTGACTACCCAAAGCTGAATGGTAGATTCTCCAGCCTGGTTCGATTGGTCAACCAGGAGCTCTATTCCTTTGCTTTGACAAAACTTTTGAAAATTGAACGCCTCTTGCTGCGTTTTTAAAGAGCCGATTAATCGCATAGTGTTTTTATCTTTTTGATTAGGGAGCTTGTACTCAATCCTTCGATGCGATCCACCAGATGGATCCTTCCACCACAGGCTTCAACAGTCTTTTTTTCAATACAGTTATCCCCATATTCAGCCCCATTGACATGAACATCAGGAGCTATTTTTTCTAAAAGAGCTCTTGGATCGTCTTCTTCAAAAAAAGTGACATAATCGATCCAATCCATAGAGGCTATCAGGGCTAGTCGATTAGTAAGATCCACTATCGGACGCTCAGCCCCTTTATAGCGTTTGATCGAATCATCGCTATTTAAAGCGACAATTAAGATATCAGCTGTTTTTTTTGCTTCAAATAATATGTATAGATGGCCAGCGTGTAAAAGATCAAAAGATCCATTTAAGGTGGCAATCGATAGACCCTGACTTTTTAGCGATTTTACAGTCTCGGCTATGCAATTAGGGTCTATAAATTTATTTTCAATAAACTGTTCAAGCTTTTGGGGCTTTTCCAAAAGCGATTTTAAAGACTTCGTCATAATGCTCCACAAAATGGATCGTAAGCCCCTTTTTTATATAAGAGGGCAATTCATCATAATCTCTTTTGTTATCTTTTGGAAAGATTAAGACTTTAGCCCCCGATCTTCTGGATGCTATAACTTTTTCTTTAACCCCGCCGATGGCCAAAACTCTTCCTGTTAAAGTGAGCTCACCCGTCATTCCCAAATCCTGCAAAACAGGTTTGTTTATCAATAAAGAAAGAATAGTAGTCACCATGGTGATCCCAGCTGATGGTCCATCTTTAGGAGTAGCTCCCTCAGGAATATGGATATGAACAGAAGTTTTATCAAAGAAACTTTTGCCAGGTGCATAGGACTCAATTTTCCCATGGAGATAAGTCCAGGCAATTTGAGCCGACTCTTTCATGACATCCCCAAGTTGCCCAGTTAACTTCATCTCTGTTTTTTCTGAAGGCACCTTGATAGCTTCCACATATAAAGTCGCCCCTCCCATCGAAGTCCAAGCAAGACCCATAGTTACACCGACTGGAGTTTTACTATAGAATCTATCGCTTGTAAAAATAGGTTTCCCTAAATAGGTTTCCAAATTGGTTTCACTAATATCTTCTTTAAAGGGCTTGGCTTTTTTATTACTTAGCGCTTTAACAATTTTAACCGCTGTTTTTCTTAAGATTTTTTTAATCAAATGCTCTAACGTTCTTACACCAGCTTCGCGGGCGTAACCGTTGATGATTTGAGCCAGCGCTTTTTTAGAAAACGCCACATCGGTAGCTTTAATCCCCATCGCTTTTTTATTTTTTGGAATCAAATATTTAGAAGCGATTTGGATTTTTTCTTCTTGTATATAGCCCGATAATCTTAAAATATCCATCCGGTCTTGCAGTGCTTCTGGAATTGATTCTAAAACGTTTGCTGTCACCACAAATAAGATATTAGATAGATCCACTCTAACATCTAGATAATGATCTAAAAAATCTTTGTTTTGTTCAGGATCTAAAACCTCAAGCAGTGCAGAAGCTGGATCGCCATGAAAACTTGATCCCATCTTATCGATCTCATCGAGCATAATGACAGGATTCATCGCTTCAGTAGATTTTAAAGCCTGCACAATTTTTCCAGGCATCGCACCAATATAGGTTCTTCTATGCCCTTTAATTTCGGCCTCATCACGCATACCTCCTACTGAAAAGCGGAAAAATGGTCTTCCTAAAGCTTTAGCGATGCTTTTACCAATTGAGGTTTTACCAACACCTGGGGGACCTAAAAGACATAAAATACTCCCCTTTACGCCCCCAACAAGTTTCCCGACACTGATGAATTCGGAGATGCGCGATTTAATATCTTCTAAACCATAATGGTCTTCATTTAAAATTTTCTCAGCGTGAGGAAGTTCTAAATTTTCTTCGACCTTTATTCCCCAAGGGATAATGGTTAACCAATCAATATAACTTCTACAAACAGCATATTCCGACGATTGCATATCTAGAACGCCCAGTTTTTCTAGTTCCTCATCGATGACTTTTTTAATATCTGCTGGAATTACCCGTTTTTTTAAGCGCTCATTGAATTTTTCAATATCTAAAGCCTTATCATCTTTTTCAAGCCCAAGCTCTTTTTTAATCGTCTTAAGTTGCTCACGAAGAAAAAACTCTCTTTGAGTTTTAGAAATCGTGGCTTCAATTTTCATATTAATGCTGTTTTGCAAATGGGAAAGATCAAGCTCTTTTTTAAGAAGACCAAGCGCTTTTTCAATGCGAGATTTTACATTAAAAGTTTGTAAAACTTCTTGAAGCTCTTCTCGCGTTGCTGTTGTTAGAGCCACCGCAAAATCAGAAAGCTTTCCAGGCTCTGTAAAATCAGAATGGCCTAAAAATATTTGAAGCTCTTCTTTGAATAAGGGATTGAGTTTTAAAAGCTCTTTAATTGTTGTAATAATACTAATGGAATAAGCTTTAAGCTCTTTAGATACCTTAGGATTGGGATGATCATCCAAAATATCAATAGATGCTTTAAGCACTTTTTGCGATTTACTAAATTTTTTAGCCGTTATCCTTTTTTCCATATTAAGGATAACTTGGGCTCCCCCGTGTTCCATCGGGATGATGCGAAGAATTCGTGCTAATATTCCCACATCATATAAACCTTGAGCTGAAATGGTATTGATATCAGCTTCTTCTTCTTTAGTTAAAAACAGGCCCATACTTTTGTGGTCAGTATTAGCGATTTGTTTTAAAATTTCATAATAGGCGCCAGGCTCTATAATAATTGGCGCTGCCATACCTGGAAAAAAAGGTCTTCGATTTAAAGGAATCACATACACACTATCAGGAGCTGGAACAGAGGACCTATCCCGGCCTTGATCCGCTTTTACCGATTCTTGAAGTGCTAGTGCAACCTCTTCATCAGCGTCCATTTCTAGAAGTTCATCTTCGTAATTCACATTACACCGCCTTAGATAAAAATCAGACTCTACAATAAGCAGGGAAGTTGTCTATTTACTATCCCTAATTTGCACAATGGCTAAAGCCAAAATATAAAAAAAGGGTTTAAATTTTTTTCATTTAAGCATTAGTATTTTTAGCTAAAATCACCAAGTTTTTTATCTATGACAATAATTAGCACCTCCTCTAACTATTTTGCCTCGGTAAGACTTATGAAAAATTCAGATAAAGGGGAGGTCCTTACAACCCTTGAGATCTGGCGCAAATATCTGAATCCTTTATTTGAAGACAAATCCTACAGCTCAATCACAGCTGATTATTCGATCGTTTTAAATATTTTAGAAGATGACGTTAATGATGCCGACCCTAAAAAAGGTCGATATGTTTTTCTTGCAAAAGACAACACCTATGAAATTCAATCTATTGCAAGCTTTCATCTTACCCAGCATCCTGGCCTTCCAGAAAAAAGAGCTCTTATCGATGCTCTGGTAACAGCTCCTTGGAATTATAGGTGGCCTGTTATCAAACACCCCCACCCCTTAAGAGGCGGAGGCCTTCTCCTTTTTTTTGCTATCCTGCTAAAAGCTCAAAAGGCCTCTTTAAATTATATTTTATTGCATGCAACTGGGACAAGTTTCTCCTTTTATGAAAAAATCGGAATGATCCAAAAAGGCTTTAATAAATTTTGCTTATGCTTGACACCCGACTCCAAAGAGGCTTCTATTAACGCCCTTTTTGAGGGCCGGTTTGGAGAATCGATTAAAACCAAGACTTTGGTTTTAGGACTGGATTAATTTTATTTAATTATTATCAATCTGATATAATCGCCCAGATGATTCACCTTTTTATAGATACTTCACAACCCTACCTAATTTTAGCTGTTAAAAATGGCCCCTCTATTTTTCAGACCATTATCCGTCATGAAAATAGCCTCGGAGCCCTTTTAAGCCAAGAAGTCACCCATCTTCTTGAAAAAGCCTCTGTAGGCTTTAAAGACCTTGAAGAAATTAGAATTGGCGTTGGCCCGGGCTCTTATACAGGGACCCGTGTGGGTGTAGCTTTTGCTGAAAGTCTTGGATTTGGCTTAAACATTCCAGTCATAAAACTCCCCTCCCTGGTTTTTTTCCTTCAAAAAGGGGAAAAAGAGCTCATCATTAAGTCTAAATTCAACACCATCGGTCTCCTAAAGGTAAACGGGCCCCTCTGGGACTATCAAGTTCTTTCTCAAGAAACCCTTGCCTACGCCCATGCCCGCCTCTTAGACCCCTCGACAAAAGCCCCAGAGCCTGACTTTGAACTATTGGCCATCCTTGAAACCCCCACCCCCCTTCAAAACCTTCTCTATTTTAATA
>CAIPRZ010000028.1 GCA_903867585.1 uncultured Chlamydiae bacterium | reverse complement strand
TTCTAGAATTAAATCACTAAGGCTAATACAAAAAAAACATCTTCATTAATTTTTTGACTTAGGAGTGAATCATGGCAACATCTTTAGATGAACTTAACGTGCAGCAAAATCTAATAAAATTAACGGTACTAGAATTTGTGCAAAAA
The DNA here is from genome assembly GCA_903867585.1 of uncultured Chlamydiae bacterium. Classification (GTDB taxonomy): domain Bacteria; phylum Chlamydiota; class Chlamydiia; order Chlamydiales; family Rhabdochlamydiaceae; genus CAIPRZ01. The sequence goes on along the minus strand of CAIPRZ010000028.1, from coordinate 3,724 downwards.
CTTTCTAAATCAGAATCGATAGTCCTGAAAACAGGGGAGAGTTTAAAAATTGTAGATCTTGATATGAACGACTTTTTAGCAATCGCTAATGAAACAGATAATCATAAGAAATTAAACGGGCTTCAACTGATGATGAACCGCTTTAAGTTGCAGCTTTCTCTTGAAGGCTCTATGACACTTGGTGCTATGAATCTAGATGATCATTCTTGGATACTTATGGCAGGTGATTCTGGTCAGTTAAAGATATCAGCTAAGCTTTTTCCCCTACGATTGTCTCTTGCAGATCTTATAACCTTTTTGAAAAAACTACCCCTTGGACAAGCGCTTGTTTTAAAAGAAGAACAAGATCTTCTTCTGGAAGGGTTTTCTCCAGATGCCCTCTCAAGTTTCTTTAATTTTTGCCAAAATACCACCGATGTTAAAGTCCTTGAAAAGGCCCAAGATGATTTCTTTGTTAGTGCTTCGTTGCCATTAGCTCAAGAGGGGGTAGATTTAAAACTCTATGCTCTGAATGCTAAAATGATGAACCGGGAAGTCAATCCTATCCATGGCCAAATCTTATTTAAGCCCGTTAGCAATGAGGAAAAAGCCGCTTGTCGTATGGTGGCAGTTCTTGTTAAAAGATCGTAAAAAATTTCTTTAAAAGACCCTATTTTTTAGGGTCTTTTTTTCTTTTATCAAAAACCCCTTGAGGTTAATTTCTCTAGAAGCTTATAGTAATGCCACATTATCGCGGGATGGAGCAGTGGTTAGCTCGTCGGGCTCATAACCCGAAGGCCGGTGGTTCGAATCCATCTCCCGCTATTTTTCTTTTACTCTGGCGGTATAGCTCAGCTGGTTAGAGCAACGGAATCATAATCCGTAGGTCGTTGGTTCAAGTCCGACTGCCGCTATCGCTTTTATTATCAAAAATTATTTCTTTATCTCTACTTAGTTAAATCTTTTATAGTAATATTTAAAATTATGTTTCATAGTCTTTGATTATTAATCTAATCGGTTTTTACAAAGATGAATTTCTTCAATATTTCAGCACAATCAATAGTTAATAACGTTTATCAAGTAGGTCTATCAGCAGGAACAGGAGCTATTGCAGGATCAATAGTAGCAGGCCCTGTCGGTGCTGGTATTGGAGCTGCCTGTCAGGTAGCTAATACTGTGATGTGGCCAATTATTCGCGACACTACTGATTTAAAGATCTCCAATTGCTCAATTGCAACTTTTGCTTTTTGTATACTTACTCATTCACTGGTGACTTTGAAAGTCTCGTCTTTATTAGGAGCTAACCTCACTTTTAGAGCTGCTAATATTTTATCTTTAACATCGTTACACATAAAGGCATTAGCAAATGCAATCATGGCATTATTTAATGTTAGGGGGATGCTTTTAGAAAATTTGGTATCTTTTTTTTAGCTAAGGAAGAATTAATCAAGCTTCTAGGAAATCCTTATCTCTAACATGGATTGTCTGATTGATGGTGTCAATTTTAAATTAAAAATTGATTGACAATTAGATAGAGTAATTGAATAAAATACCTGTCATGACCTTAGCCATAACACGAAAAAATCTTACTTATTTTATAAGCCCTCCAAGGTACGTCGAGCCCAAATTTTTTTCTTTTAGTTTAAGTTCTTATATTTATAAACCAAGTTATTGCAGATCTTGTTTAGTCGGTCGGTTGAGCCGTTATAAGGGGTCTCTGGTGGCTAATTTTTCAACTTTAGCTAAGAAGTTATTAGATGCTAATCGTAGTACACCTGTAAAATTGACATTAAACGATTTAAGATCTGATCCGCTATCCTCTTATAAGCTCCTTAAAGCTCGGTTAGAGAAATATGGTTTAATGGCTCCTTTTCCTGAATTTTTAGAAGTAGTTTTAGCTTTAGAAAAAGAATTAAAGAAAAAAGAGGTGTTAGATTTTATTGAAACAAGTTGTTTTGCTAAAAATCAGCATACTCTTGTCTTAATCGATTTGGCTTTTTTGCAAGTACATTTTCGCTCTTATGATGCCAAGCACCCTTTTGCTCAAAATTATGGACAATGTCCTTACGCGCCTACTTTATTTGCGATCAAAAAAGCCCTAGAATTTCTCGATAATTTTAACCGCATCTCCTATCAAGGGGTGCCAGATCTTTATCATACCGAGCGCTATAGTTATATTTTCCCGCATATCTTTAATAATCAACTCATCTACTTTCCTGTATTAGCTGGTCTGAAGCTTAAAGATTTTATCCGTTTAAGATCGGTACCAATAGGATTTATAGGTGTGGAATCTCAAGCGGTTTTTACTGATGGGGATTTCAATTCGCCCCTAGATTACTTTTTTCACGATATGCACCATTTTCGAAGACAAATCGGTCATAATAAACTTTTTCAACAAAGAACAAAGTTAAGCACTGATAAAATGTTTAATCTCTTTAATAAGATGATTAAAAAAGTAGAACTTTTTATTTGTTGGAATGAAGCTACACCTAAAAAAGAGCGGATGATTCGGCAAATTCTTGAATTATTATACTTTGAGCTTTGGCATGAATTTGGATTTACTCCAGATCAAGAGTCTATAAAAACCGCTTTTTTATGCAAGCCTCCTATGAGATTTGCTAATGAATATATGTCTGATCCTGAGTTTAATCATAAAGATCTTGAAACCTTGAGACTTCCAAGTTTTTTATTAAAAAGTGGGTTTTCTAGTTTTGAACCGGGTCAAAAAAATCTCATCATCAATTACTTTTTTGATCGAAGTCCCCATTTTTTAACCACAGCCTATAATAAAGCGATAAATGGATTTTATGATCACTATTGGGACCGGTCGGCAGATTTACCACCCTTAGAGCAGCGGACAACAGAACTTTTTTTTATGGCCGCTAAAAGGTTACTAGCTATTCATGGATTAAGTAAGAGGGTGTCTGATGAGACTCTAAAAGACCTGCTTATACTTAAGGGTCCTTTAGAAAAATATCTCAACGAGAAACTGATTATTCCCACTAAACTCTAATCTTTGAGGCTTATACCTTTTTCATAAAGCTTAAGATATTTATAAAAAGCAGTATCTGCCATGTATTTAGATAAGATAAATCCTCTAAACCCTTGAGTCCAGCCCCATTTCAAAATGTAGCTTTTAAAAAAAGCAAACATCCCATGCCAATAGGGGGATAGGAAATTGGCTTTTTTGGGGGTGTTTTGAACAAATAGGTCGCTATAATGGGCCATTTTAGACAGCATCTGTGAAAGGGTTCGATAGGGTGTGTGTTTTAGGGTCCCTTGCAGTTTTGTAATCTTCAAATTTGTATCTATTACTTTTTCATGAACACGATCTAGGCTGTAGGTGGTTTTAGTTTTATTATAAAGCCTTACTACCCAATCAGGATACCAACCGCTGCAACCTTTCATCTGTTTATTCCAAAAATAATTGTCTCTTAAAAGGGCGTAAACAGAGCTCTCATCTAGCTTGAGTTGAGAAATTTCTTCTAAAAGTTTTTGTGAGGGTATTTCATCAGCATCTAGATGTAGAACCCAATTGGTTGTAGCAAGAAAAGAGGCGTAATTTCTAGTTTTCCCAAATCCATCAAAGGGGGTCTCAAAAAAAGTAATGTTTGCATAACTTTTTACAATCTCTAAGGTCTTATCAGTACTTCCAGTGTCTAAGACTAAGACAGGGGTGTAGTCTTTTAAAGAATCGAGAGTCTGTTTTAAAGTAGCCTCTGCATTTTTCACCATAATGACAATT
>CAIPRZ010000027.1 GCA_903867585.1 uncultured Chlamydiae bacterium | reverse complement strand
TCTAAAACGCCTTCATACAGAAATAAGACACTTTTGTTTTCAATGTTCAAGTTTTTGATGAATTCAGAAACAATTTTAGTTTTCGGTTCATTAAAAGAGTCAAGCTTTAGAATATGGAAATTACCGCTTACGATTTTTTCTGCTACAATATTCCTGTTACAGGCTCTTTTTTCTTTTTTATTAATTTTTACGTGTTGATCAAACTTTGGACGAGGGGAATGCACGCGTCCACCACCTTTATATTGGGGGGCACCGAGGTATCCTTGACGAGCTTTACCTGTACCTTTTTGTGGGTGAGGTTTTTGCCCAGAGTGGGAAACTTCAGGTCTAGTTTGCGTATTTGCAGACCACTGTCTAGCGTTTTTTCTAATAGCAACGATGTAGTCTTTAATCATCTGAGAGTTAGCCGTAGTTTGAACTAAACGTTCATCAATCGACAGCTCGCCCACTACAGATCCTGCAATGTTATATTTTTTAATTATGGTCACTGTTAACTCCTATGCCGTTTAATCCTAATTACTTAACTTTATTGATTTAGAGACATAGAGCAAACCATTCTTAGGACCTGGAACTGCACCTTCAACCATAATAAGGTTGTTGTCTTTGTCAATCTGCACTACACGTAGATTCTGGACAGTTACTTTCTCTGCACCCATATGTCCAGCTTTCTTTTGGCCGGGCAAACAGCGTCCTGGAGATGTTCTTTGTCCTGTAGAACCACCATGTCTATGGAAACTTGAGCCGTGAGCCGCAGGCCCACCAGCGAAATTATGACGTTTCATAACCCCTTGATACCCTTTACCCTTTGAGGTTCCAGAAATATCAACGAATTTAACACCGTCTAATGATTCCAATCCAATGGCAGAGCCAACTTGGAAGGAAGAAATATCTTCAACAGCGCACTGATGAAGGTAACGTTTTGGCTCAATGCCAGATTTTGCAAAATGCCCTTTAAGAGGCTTAGATACGTTTCTCTGTTTAGCTTCATTCATTGAAATTGCGGCTAACTGAATTCCTTTGTAGTTACCTTGTTCGATAACTTGTGAAACCACGTTAGGCTCGGCTTTAATTACAGAGCAAACAACGACATTACCACCTGTATCAAACAGGCGAGTCATCCCTACTTTTATTCCCAATAGCTTTAAAGTCATGTTCGTCTACCATTTAAGATTTTCACTATGTCATCACGTCAAAAACATTAGTGTTTTGAAGACGCTCTCTAGCGATTCTGCTTTGTCGAGTCGACCAGGCATAAACCTGGCAACGGATAAAACATACCAAGTTCATAGATTTTACGCAACATTTGCGTGAGTGAATGTGAATATTAGAAACTTTATGAAGTCAAAAAAAAAGTAGGCGAGGGTTATCTCGCCTACTTTTATAAAGTAAAATTTTAATTTCACTTATTATTGGTTTTATGCAGATTTTAAAGCAGCTGGGTTAACAGCTGGGTTAACAGCTGGCTTAACAGCTTGGTTAACATATTTATTAAACAAGCCAAATACTGTTGCTGATACCAATAGAACCGGCATCACGATCGTTGGAACTGTTGGAACGGCAACAAAAGCGCCTACAACAAGACTCATGATCGAAAGGGCTGAAACAGCTACTAAGGTAATTTTCTCAAGAACACCCCACGTGCTAGCTAATATTTTAAGCCCTCTATCAGCTAGGGTCGTATTTGCAATATTTTGTGACATTTTATTAACTTCGTCGGCTAAAGCAAAGGTTGAACTTATACCACCTGCAACAGCGCCAACTGCTGGAAGATTTTGCATAACGGGGTTTTTTGAAAACCCGAAATCAAATTTATCCATTACATGACAAACGCTTGCAAGGTTACTGCAAAAATCTTTAGTAAATCGGCTGTAGTTGGTAGCAGCGCTGATTTCAACGGAATTAAATGAGTTATCAGATGATTTTGGCGCTTTTACTCCATCCATAACTGTTGGGATAAAATTTAAGGAAGCAACCACATGCTTTTGAGCTTTAAAAAGATCGGAAAGTTTTTTCCATCCTTCATGAGTATAGCCCATTATTTCTGCAAAATTGATACCAGCTGCAAGAAGGGATATTTTTTCCTGAAGCGACTTTAAGGTTGAATTCTGAGAAGTGACAGCACTATTAACTAAGAATTTAGTGAAATCAATGGGTGTATCTACGCATGCATATTTTAATGTACTAGCTATTGTAGTCATAGGTTCTCCTGTGAAGGATAAATTATAACATAAACTTCCTTAAAAAGAACTATTTAAAAGAATTTATACTCTGTTTTAAGGCCTGCTAAAAATTCTTGGGAATTCAATTTTTTCTTACCTTCAAGCTGCAGAATTAAAAGGCTTAAGTGGTAGTTATTTTTTGAAATAATGATTCGTTTTTTCCGGTTGCCATCTTTTGAGGCTTCTTCGCTATTAATGTGCTCTGAGGCGTAAATTTTAACCCTTTTGACCTCATTGCCAAGTTCTAGGTAACTCCAAGCTCCAGGTTTTTCACTAAGGGCCCTAATTTGGTTATGAATATCTTCTAAGGAATTTTCCCAATTAATTTTTTCGTCATGGGAGCTAATTTTACGACAGAAGGAAATTTGAAATTC
>CAIPRZ010000026.1 GCA_903867585.1 uncultured Chlamydiae bacterium | reverse complement strand
GAAAACGCTTATAGGCATGTAAAAGAGAGATTTTTATTCGATAAAACTCTACAAGATGTAGAAAACATTTATATGAGGTTCTCATGTTAGATTCTTTAAAGCAAAATATGAAAAAATTTCCGGCTGGATTTTATGTAATGATTATTGGGCTTGCAGGTATTGTTACAGTAATTTCATTAAGACAAAATTATGAAAGGAAAAGACAAGAAGCCTTTATCTCCCTTTTTAATGAATATGAAAAAAATGCTAATCCAGAACTTCTTGAACAGCTTTTAACTAAAACTCACAATTCGGCCTCATTAAAAAAACGGTTTGGTTCCATTCTTTTGCAAGAAATGGTCCTTTTTAGACCCGATATTTTTACAAAGGCATGGCTAAAAGAACCTTTAAAAATTAAGGATAATTACGATAAATTTTCTGAAGGATCCTTACTCATTGCTGAAAATAAACTTGAAGATGCTCTTATTCAGGGAGAAAACCTTCATAAGGAACTCTCATTAGAATCGTCTCCAGCTCTTTATGCCTTTAATGTCTTTAGATTAGCGGTTCTTCATGACAAGCTAGGACATCTTAAAGAGGCAAAAAATCATTTTGAATCGATTCTTTCTCATGATGAGGTTAAAAAAACGCTTAATAATGCTTACCGTTACGAATCGGTTAATGTGAGTGATTATATCAATGAAAGATTAAACGATCTTATTGCCCAGGATTAAGAGGCTTAAGTACCGTTACAAGCTTTAGATCTTTGATATCTGGCGCTGAGACTTTGGCTTTAAAGGGGAATACAACTTCCTCTTTATCGACTTGAATCGAGGTTACTTCAGCGACTGTAAGACCTTCTGGAAAGATATTATCAAGACCTGATGTGACAAGGATATCCCCTTGTTTCAAATTAGGAGAAAAGAAAAGACCCTCGATATCGCGGTAACGGTATCTATTATCAATAGAGCTTATGCCGCATAAAGTCCCTACATCGATAAACTCTTCATTTTTTGATGATAGTTTATTTTCTGTTAAAGACGTTGGCTTTTTCCTAATAGAAAATTGTAAATTTTTATCTGTGATCAATCTGACCTTAGAAAAGGTTTCAAATACCTCTTCGACAATCCCTATAAGATAGCCATTTGATAAAACAGGGCTATTTTTTTCGATTGGGAAATTCTCATCGCGCATACCTTTATCAATAAGTAAGGAGCTAGCCCAAAATGCAGGATCTCTAAAAATAACTTTAGCAACATGGGTGTAGTCAGTAGGAGAGTTTTGGCCATCTAGCTTAAGTAGTTGTTGGATAAGGGTTTGATTGTGTTCTTTAAGTTGAAGAAGTTGTTTTTCAAGATTTTTAATTTTATCTTCCTTTGAATGGAAAATCAGAGACTCCATTTTTAAAGCTTTGGACACAAGCCTTGCTCTTAAACGGTGCATTTTCTTAGGGGGAATGCTAAGGACAAGCATAAAAACAAGAATCAAGAGGCTGTATTTAAAAATCTTATTTCTTCTCATAGATAGCCGCTTATGGCCTCCATAACGGTATCGAAATTTTCATGATTTAATCCTGTGATATTCATTCTACCATCAGAGGACAAGTATATCGCTTCATTTTTTTGTAAAGCCATGACCTGAGAGTCACTCAATCCTGTAAAAACAAAAAGACCTTTTCCTTGTGAAACATAGGAGAAATCTTTGCCGGTTAATTTTTCAAGAGTGTGATGAATTCGCTGGCGATATTCCTGCATTCTTTTTTTATAACTTAGTAATTCTTCTTTCCAATCCTGTGTAAGCTTATCCGATTTTAAAATTTCAGAAACTATTAGTGCTCCATTCCTTGGGGGGTTAGAATAAGTAGCTCTGATACTTTGTTTTAATGTGGAAGCCAAAATGTCTTTAATTTTTTTATCCTTAGAATAAAAAAAACAGGCTCCCGTTCTTTCTCCATAAAGACCAAAATTCTTTGAGCAGGAATAAGCCAGCATAAACTCATCGACCTCTTCACAAAATATCTTAATGGATTGGACATCTTCTTTTAATCCATCACCAAAACCCTGGTAGGCACAATCAAAAAAAGGAAGTAACTTTTTTTGCTGGGCTATTTGAGCAATTTGTCTCCATTGCTCATTAGTAAAGTCCAAGCCACTTGGATTATGGCAGCTAGCATGTAATAATAATACATCCCCAGCTGATAGCGTATTTAAGAAGCTCAAAAATTCGTTAAAAAGTAGTTTATGAGACTTTTTATCATAGTAAGGATAGGTTTCTATATTCAAACTAAGATAAGAAAAAATTTGATGGTGATTGGCCCAAGTGGGATCAGGAATAGCAATCGATTGACCCTTTTTAAGCGTTACCATTTTTCCTAAATGATGAAGAGCAGAGGTCCCTCCGACGGTTTGGGCTCCATAAATAAAGTCATCATAAATAGGATCAAAAATAAGAGATTTAAGTTCTGAGACAAAAGAATGGGATCCGTCTATAGGCAAATAATTAAGATCTTTAGTTTTAGAAAATAATATTTTTTGAGCTTCACTTACGGCATTGAAAATTGGCACATGACCCTTTTCATCTTTATAATAACCAATTAATAGATCAATTTTTTCAGGACGGGGATCTGCTTTTAAAATAGCATTGAGTCCAAAAATAGGATCTGCTTTTGCGGGCTCGTAATTTTCAAAAAATGACATAAGATAACCTTTTAATCACTGTAGAGAAAAAAAAGTTGGTTAATCAAGAAATTTAATTTATGCTTCGCAAGCTAAAATGGGTTTTTTTATGAAAACAGTGTTTTTAAGTTTTATTTACTCAATAGGCGGTATTGTTTTTGCATCTGAGCATAAACAAGAGCCTCTTGTCAACAAAGCCAATAAAATTTTGGATCAACAAATTAGTTGTTTTCAAGTGTTAGGTGAAAGGTGCTCCGGAACTAATTATGTGCATGCTCTTATTGAAGAAAATTTAAAAGATTTAAAGTCCTCAGGCTGCATACACAAACATTTTATTCCTTGGTATCTTGATAAAGCAAAGATAAACAGTAATTCTTATTATCAAGTACCAATACAAAATATCTTATATATTGTTGTTATTAGGGATGTATTTGATTGGGTCAGAAGTTTTTATGAAACGCCCCACCATACAGATGGCTCAATAAAAAAACTTTCCTTTACCGATTTTATAAGAACTTCTTATAAGTCGAATGAAAAAATTATCGAAAAAAATGAAAGACGATTTTGGCAAAAACTTGCATTGGGACAATTAAATAGAGAAATAAAAGACTATTCGTTAGCTT
>CAIPRZ010000025.1 GCA_903867585.1 uncultured Chlamydiae bacterium | reverse complement strand
ATCTGAGAGCGCTATAGGAGCTTCTAAATAAAGGGCTAAAGATAAAAGCTCATGAAGATGAATCGTAGGTTTACCAATAAATACTATACCTGTTTTTAACACTGGTCCTCTAAAGTATCGATTTTTATTTGTCGTCTTACCTCTTTTTCTTGAGTAAGAGGGGTGAGAGTTTTAATATAATTAAGACGGGCATATTGAGATGTCACTTTGCCAACTAAAGTTTCAAGCTGACTTTTAAGATTATTAAGTAGAGCATGATCGACATCATCATGAAGCTTAAAGGGTTGGAATTTTTTAGGATGCTTGTTTTTGAGCTCCCCTAAAAGTTCTTTTTGAAAAAGAGATATTTCAGAAAGCCTGCTAAGAGCAGCTTCTCTATAAGCCATTTCTTCTGCAATTAAGGAACTTAGGAGTTCTCTAAAGCAATAAACTTCAATTTTTAAAAAATCGATAAGAGATATGTCTTCCATAATAGTCTTTTCCCATCTGTGTTTAACTATAATTAAGCAAAAGTCGTGCCAAAGTCTAAAAGGCTCTTTTTCATGAATTTAGAAGGTCATTTGACTGAAACCAAGCTAGGCAATAATTTCCCAGTGCAGGAACTTTTAGACTGGTTTAAAGCTTGTAAAAGAGATCTTCCTTGGAGAAACAATCCTAGTTTTTATGAAGTTTTAGTCTCTGAATTTATGCTGCAGCAGACAGGAGTCCAAACGGTTATTCCCTATTATATTTTATGGATGAAGACATTCCCAACTCTTTGGCATTTAGCGCAGTCTGAACTTAAACAGGTTATTAAAATCTGGGAGGGGCTTGGTTACTACTCTAGAGCTCGTAATCTTCATCAAATGGCTCAATTTTTAGAAAAAAAGGCATGCAAACTCCCATCCAATTTTGCAGAACTTAGGGAAATTAAGGGGATAGGCGATTATACGGCTAACGCCATTTTAGCTTTTGCTTATCAAAAACCTGTTATTGCTATTGATGGTAATGTCTTAAGGGTAGGGGCTCGCTTTTGGGGCATACGAGAAGATATAAAATCTCTTGTAGTAAAAAAAAGACTGCAAAACTTATTTGATGCTATCGATAAACAAGATGGTGTAATGGCAGAAGCTCTTATTGAACTTGGGGCCCTTATCTGCAGAAAAAAACCTGATTGTGAATCGTGTCCACTTAAATGTAAGTGTATATCTTATAAAGAACGACTAACAGATATAATACCTTTAAAGTCAGAAAAAAAATCTTCAGAAAAAATTTACTCTAAAGTAATAATTCTTGAATTCCAAAATTGGATTTTAGTTAAAAAGCAGAGAGGAAATCTTATGAAAGATCTTTATGAATTTCCCCATGAGCATGAAATACAAATACCGCCTAATTATCTTATTAGTGAGCAGCCTCTTAAACAATTAAAAAGAACCTTTACCCGTTTTATTGAAACGCTTTACCCAACAGTAAAAAAGGTCCATACTCAAATTTACAAAGAGAATTTAGAATGGGTGGATTTTAATACTTTGCAAAACTTGCCTTTTTCTAGCGGGCACAGGGAAATCAAGGAACTAATCTTAGCAAAGGCTAAAAGTGAAAATAGTTCATACTGAAGCTTCAACTGGATGGGGTGGACAGGAGATTCGGACCTTTAATGAAGCTATAGCTTTACGAGAAAAAGGACATGAAATCTTTTTTATTATTCAGTATGGGGCAGAGCTTGCTATAAAATTAAAAGAAAATCACTTCTCAGTAATAGAGATTTTTTTTCAGAAAAAATTTTGGCCTCTTTCTTTAATTCGTATTGTATATTTTTTAAAAAAAGAAAATGTTGAGCTTGTAGTTACTCATTCCTCACTGGATGCATGGCTTGGAGGGATAGCTGCCAAAATCTTAAAATTACCTGTCATAAGAATTAGACATCTTTCCTCAAAAATCAAATCTGGAATCAATTCCAGATGGCTGTACAATAAACTGGCAGATTTCATCATCACGACCTCTAGTCAAATTATCCCTTCTATAAGTCAGGCTTCAGGAAAATCTTCAACTCATATGGAATGTATTCCCACAGGAGTTGATCCCAAGAAATTTATTGTTTGTGAAAACAAGGTTAATAAATTAAAAGAGCAATGGGGGGTTACTAAAGATGACCTGGTTATTGGCAGTTTATGTGTTGTCAGATCTTGGAAAGGGATTGATGATCTTATAGAAGCAGCGAATCTTTTAAAAGACGAACCATTTATTAAATGGGTTGTGATAGGTGGGGGGTTTTTAAATCATCATAGAAGTAAAGTTAAAGAGTTAAAATTAGAAAAAAAGGTAATATTTACAGGTCATTTAGATGATCCTAAAGAGGCTCTTGCGTCCTTAGATATTTTTATTTTATTAAGCACTTCTAGTGAGGGAATTTCTCAAGCAAGCCTCCAAGCTTCTTATTTAAAAAAACCTTTAATAACAACAGAGACTGGAGGTTTAAAAGAGGTCTGCTTGGATAATATTACTGGGTTAATTGTCCCTATAAAAGATCCTTATTCTGTCTCGTGTGCGGTGGTAAAACTAAAAAATAAAGAATTACGAGAAAGGTTAGGGCAAAACGCTTATAGGCATGT
>CAIPRZ010000024.1 GCA_903867585.1 uncultured Chlamydiae bacterium | reverse complement strand
GATCACTATCCAAGAGCTACTGATTATATAGATTCTATGGTTGAGATGATTGAACATTTAATTCAAAAAGGGCATGCCTACAAAGGTCCTGATGGATCGATTTATTTTTCCATCGCCTCGTTTCCCACTTACGGAAAACTTTCTCATCTTGATAAAAAAAGTTTAGAGGTAGGGGCTAGTAAGCGGGTGGCTGCTGATGAATATGATAAAGATAATCCGCAAGATTTTGTCCTTTGGAAAGCTTATGATGAATCAAGAGATGGCAACATCTTTTGGTCTTCAAAACTAGGTAAGGGGCGGCCTGGCTGGCATATTGAATGCTCAGCCATGGCAACAGATCTTTTAGGACCTCATATTGATATTCATTGTGGTGGGGTCGATAATATTTTCCCTCATCATGAAAATGAAATTGCTCAATGTGAAGCCTGCTCTAAAGGGGCCTTTAGCCGTTTTTGGATGCATAGTCAGCACCTTCTTGTCGAAGGACGCAAGATGTCTAAGTCAGTTGGTAATTTTTTCACCCTGCGAGATCTAATGGCTAAAGGTTATAGTGCTCGTGCGATTCGATTTGTTCTTGTCAGTAGCCATTACAGGATGCCATTGAATTTCACCTTTGAGGGTCTTGAGGCTGCAAAATCTAGTTTAAATCGAATCGATAGCCTACTTGCTCGTTTACAGTCAGCAAACGCGCCCCATGCGTGTTTACCTTTAGATCTTTCAAACAAAGTTCATGATTTTGAAGAGGCTCTTAAAGATGATCTCAATATGCCACTTGGCTTTAGTCATCTTTTTGAGATGATTCGGATGATAAATACTTCTATTGATGAAAATCCGATCAATCACAAAGAGGCCACACGCCTTATTGAAATCCTGCAAAAAATGGACAAAGTTTTAGGATTTATATTTCATGAATCCCATCATGTTCCTTCCCACATTACAGAGCTTGCAAACTTACGAGTCCAGGCTAAAAAGAATAAAAATTTCCAAGAATCAGACAGACTTAGAGAAGAAATTAAAGATCATGGATTTTTGATCGAAGACACCCCATCAGGATATAGAGTAATACCTTTATGAAAACAAAGCTGACAAAAGATGAATTATATTTGTGCACAGTATGCAAAAATGTAAAAAAAGATACCCGCCGTCCTATTAATAGATACACCATTGGCCAGTTGCTTAGTCAAAACAATAAAAGTGTCGATAATACGGTTCAGATTTTGGTTAAAACCAATTTTTTGAAAAGAGTAGGAGATGGTAATGATATTACGATCACTCAGCAAGGAATCAGCCTGGTCGAGGCTTTGGGATTTAAAATAGATTAATTGACGGACCTATATGATCCGTCAATTTTAAGGATTTAGCCCTCTTCTGGTCTCATTATAGGGAAGAATAGGACATCTCTAATCGAGGCGGCGTTACAAAATAACATCGCCATTCTATCAATACCAATCCCAAGTCCGCCAGTTGGTGGCATACCTTGGCAAATGGCCTCAATAAACTCTTCATCGAGGGGAGAGGCTTCTTCATCACCGGCTTCTTTTTTAGAAGCTTGATCTTCAAGTAGAGCCCTTTGTAAAATAGGGTCATTGAGTTCGGTGTAAGCATTGCAAAATTCAGCGCCTAGGATAAAGCTCTCAAATCTTTCAACAAGTCCCATAGCTCTTAAAGCAGGATCCCGATGAGGTTTACATAAGGGGGTAGTTTCAATGGGATGATCGATAATATGGTGGGGTTGAATCAGATGTTTTTCAACAAGCTCCCCAAAAATATCAGCAATTAAAAGACCACGTGGGGCATTCATATAGTCTTCAGCTTTTAAGTCAGTTTTTTCTCTTAGAATTTGGCGAAGCTTGTCGTCATCTAAATCCATCACATCGATATTTTCATACTCTTTGATAGCATCGATCATGGATATGGTTTTCCAAGGCCCTTTGAGCTCAATTTCATAATCCACATTATCTTTATTAACTGTAAGCTTAGTCTTCCCAAAAAGCTCAATGGCAATGCTTGAGAATACGTGCTCTGTGAGTCTCATCATATCATTATAATCAAAATAGGCCGCATAGGCTTCCATCATGGTAAATTCGGGATTATGTGTCCGGTCAATACCTTCATTTCTAAAGACTTTACCAATTTCAAATACTCTTTCATAACCGCCACAGATGAGTTTTTTTAATTGGATCTCGAGCGCGATGCGGAGGAACATGTCCTGATTTTGCGCATTTAAATGGGTCGTAAAAGGTCTTGCTTCAGCGCCCCCATAAAGGTTTTGCAGAACGGGGGTTTCAACTTCCATAAATCCATATCCGTGCATGGCTTTACGGAGTAAAAAAGTCATTTGGGAGCGGATTTTAAAAGTTTCAAAGGTTTGATCATTAGAAATAAGATCTAGCCATCTTTTACGGTAACGGACACCTTTATCGGTAAGACCTGCGTATTTATCAGGTAATGGGAGAAGGGTCTTGCATAGGAGGGTCATTTTTTTAACAAAAAGAGTAAGCTCTCCCATTTGTGTTCGGAATAAAAAACCTTCAACTCCAATAAAATCGCCTAAATCAATTTTTTTCTCGATAAATTTGAGAGGACCCATTTCTGGATGCGCTGCGCGATCATAACCTTCAACTTCGGTATGATCTCGATTAAACATCACCTGCATTTGGCCTGTTGCATCTTTAATTTGAGCAAAAGCATTTTTACCCATACCACGGAAGAGTTTTAGTCTCCCTGCAATGGCTACATAAGGAGTTGTTCCTGCCATGGCATCATCGCTATGGCCTACAGGTTTATCCAAATAAAGCTGGTGAAGGGTGGCAGCTCTTTGATCAAATTTGGCCAGGGCCGGGTAGGGATCAATTCCAAGGTTTTTGATTTCTTCTAGCTTGGAAAGTCTATTTCTATACTCTTCAAAATTGTGGTATTCAGGGGCATTCATAGTGGTCCTTACTGGAGCGTTCATAGGGGTCCTTATCTGCAAATGACTATCTTAATTTAAATGATCCTAAGAAGCAAGTTGGCTTTAAAAAATCATATTTGTAATTAATTTTAAATAAAAAGATTGATTTATAATTAAAATAGATGCAATTAATTAAAATTAGTATTAATTATTATTAAAATCATGCTTTCTAGAATTAAATTAAGTACATTATTAATTGGTGCCACTATTTCATCGGTGTTGCTTTTTCCTGAAAACAAGTCCTCTTCAGAATTCCTCAATGGGCAATCTTTTACCGTTATAGAAAATGATTTAAATAAAATCAAAACAGGTCAATCTCACGCCCTAAACTTATGGCGTCAGTTTCAATCTATGCTGATGGAAGAGTTTTGTACCATTACCTACGAACAGGTGTCTGAGGAAGAATTAAATTTTATCATGAATAAAGTTAAAAATTTAGCTTTACCAATTTTAAAATCGGTCATGACTCAAGGGGCTAAGAGCATGACAAGTCTTTCAAGTTATGAGGTTT
>CAIPRZ010000023.1 GCA_903867585.1 uncultured Chlamydiae bacterium | reverse complement strand
GGAGATTTTCTACTAATGAAATATCTGCCAACTTGATAGCTACCTCATCAAGCAGGCTTTTGTCATCAAGGCCAGAGGCCAAATAGGCTTCTTGAAGATTAGGTTTGATAAGAGTCGCCCCTTGATATTTAGAAAAATCAGATCCCTTAGGATCGACAAATACGGGGATTTTATAACGGTTTGCAAAAGAAAAAATGGCCTTTAGAAGAGATCTTGTTAAAAACCCTTTGTTGTAATCAGAAACCACAAAAAGATCAAAACCGCTTCCATTAACTTCTAAAAATCTTACGATTTTTTCTTCTGTGTGATTAGTTATTGGCTGATCATCTTCAAAATCTACCCTTAATAGCTGTTGGTATTCAGCCATAAAACGATTTTTAACAGGTATTTGATACCCCTCTTCCTTTAAAAGACCCTCTGTATTGATGCCCACATTTTCAAGAGACTTCTTAAGATAACTCGATGCAAAATCATCACCCACTCGACCAATCACAGTGACATTTGAACCAAGAGCTTTGCAATTTAGAGCCACATTACCAGCACCTCCTGGTAGGTGCTCCTGTTTCTTTACCTTTAGCACACAAACAGGGGCTTCTGGTGAAATTCTTTTTACAGAACCTTTAGTGTAGGTATCTAATAAAAAATCACCAAGGACAGCGATCTTTTTTTCTTTAAGTCCCGAGAGTTTTTCCAGCATTAAAAGCCTCTATCAACAAGAAGGTGATTAGAGACATAATCTTGAACAGCTGTCTCAAGAGTAAATCTAGGAACATAACGGGTAGTTGTTTTAAACTTCTTCATATCGGCAAGAGTGTAGTTTTGATACGCTTTTTTCATAGACTCTGGCATTTCTATATAATCGATATGAGAGGGCTTTTTTAACGCGTCAAATAAAACATGGGAAAGTTTATTCCATGTAGTTTCTTGTCCTGATCCGATATTATAAATGCCCCCAACATCATTTTCTAAAAATAGAGCCGTCATAGCAACCGCATCTTTAACATAAAGGAAATCCCTTATTTGTCCCCCATCAGCATATTTAGGATCGGTAGAAGCAAAAAGCTCAATTTTACCCTCGCTCAAAATTTTTGGAACCATTTTATAGATCATCGAAGACATATGTCCTTTATGGGCTTCATTAGGACCAAAAATATTAAAATATTTTAATGAAACAATATCTTTTAAGACATTTTGACGCTTAGCCCAAAGATCAAATAAATGCTTAGATAAAGCGTAGGGATTAAGAGGGCGTAATCTATCAAGTAACTCTTCATCATCTATAAAACCATTTTCTCCAAGACCATAAGTAGCCGCTGATGAAGCGATAATAAAACGGTGACCATGCTCAAGCGCGTATTCGCACAGTTTCACACTAAATCTATAGTTATTGTCATAAAGATAAGAACCATCGATTTCAGTGGTATCAGAGCAAGCTCCTAAATGGATAATGGCTTCAATATCTCTTTCTTTTCCTTGTAAAAAGGTAAATAGATCATCAATGGCGATGATATCGACAAATTTTTTTCCAACGATATTTTTCCATTTGGAGGTGTGATCAAAATCATCAACAAGTAACAGATTTGTAAAACCTTTGTCATTTAGATATTTTACAAGACAAGAACCTATAAACCCTAGAGCTCCTGTAATCACAATCAGCTTGTCATCATAAAGTGGTTTTTTCATATGAGCCTTCCATGAATTTAATAAGACATTATGAAATGAAGTCCTGTTTTTGAAAATGAAGAAAGATCATCTGGCAGCAATATTAATTCAATTAGATAACCTCTAAATCAATACTTACCACTTAAAATAATTTCATAATTAACTAGATAGTAAGTCGCTTACTTAATTACATATTATCTTGAGTTTTAATATAAATTAATATAATATTAAT
>CAIPRZ010000022.1 GCA_903867585.1 uncultured Chlamydiae bacterium | reverse complement strand
ATTTAACTATTTATATTAAATATAATAAAATCTTTTTAAGATCTATTTATATTAAAATAAGAATAATTTGCGTTTTCATTAGTTCAGTAGACGCTTATGAATCGGAGTTGTTTAGAGAAAAAAATGGTGTTGTATTTTTGAAGGGAACAGGAAGCAAAGCAAGTAATTTTAATTTGAAAAAAAGACTGCCATCTAGCTAAAGAGGCAGTCTTTAGAAAATTCTTATCTTAGAGCTGGAAATTCAACCATCAAAGCTTCAATTCTAGTTTGGATAATCATTTTATCTTCGGCTTTCATTCCAGGTGTATTGAGTCTATCTCTTAGTTGAACTAAAGCGCGTTCTGCTTCAGCAGGAGCTGGAGTACGAGCCCTAATAGGCTGATTTACTGGAGTAGTGGGTCTATCAACTGGTGCTGCCATAATAATTCCTTAAATTTAATTTAACGATGCTAATATTTTAAATAAAATGGCATTTAATTTTCAATTAAAAGATATAATTAATAAAATCTTAATAAACAAGATTTAAAAAACCTGGATTTCTCCAGGTTTTAAAAGAGCGATCTAGAATAGGTACGAGGCTTTTAAGAAAGGTCCACCATGAACGATTTCTCCCTGGCCAAGCATTTCTGTTAAAGCTTGGAAATAGACTTGTTGGTGGATTCCACCTGTCATCATAAAGTTCTTGATAATCACATCTAAAGAGATTTCTGCCCTGAGAGTCGGAACAAAGACAAACTGGTGACGGTTTTGTTGAGAATTGTTAGAATTTGCTACTAAATTTCCACTTTCATTACCTGCTACGGAATTATAGTAGGTGGTTCTATAACCCATGAGTCCTGATACTTCAGCCATCAAATTAACTCTTAAAAAGTCTTTATTAAAAGGTACTTTCACATCAGCACCGATAAGAGGGCCTGTACCGTAAAAGCGGAATCGCCCTGATGTTGATAAAGGACTTAAAGATTCAGAATTACTTTGGAAGGTATAGGCCTGATCAGAAATTACATTAAGCTTATTTTCCCATGTAATAAATGCAAGATCTACGCCCCCAAATGTAGAGAAATCGATGTTATTTGTACGATAGAATCTTTTAGATACCCCTGTTTGAGCAGAAGCTATATCAATATGGGTTTTGAAGTTGCAAACAGATTCACTAGGAAAAGAAGTGCTAGCTTGTTGCTCTGAAGATAAAGGCCCGTCTTTAAGGCTAGATATCAAACCATTCGGATAATTAGCGTTTGTACCTGCACTATTAGAACTGGAATTTATGATTCCTGAATTCAAGATGTAAGCGGAATAAACCGATGACAATGGTGTTGAGGTGAAACTGTCAGCATGCACATAGGTTGCATCTGCAAATACGTCAAGCCCACTTGTGCCTAGGGATTGATTGTAATTATAGTTAAATTCCCAAGCTTTATTGAATGTGAATGTTTTAAATTGATTAGTATTTGTTGAAAGTTTGTCAAATATAGGCTGAGCTGTAAAGCTAGACATCCCTGAAATATAAACTTGAGAAAAAGTGTAAGCAAGACCGGTCTCGCTTTCTTTGTATTTACGCATTACAGGCATCTCTTCTGCAAATAGTGAAGTACCAATTGTTAGACTTAAAATAAGACGGGAAAGTTTCATAAAAGATCCTTTTTAAAAAGATGAACTTCTTTAACCTATACGAGCTGTGAGTTTATGTTCAATTTTTTTTATGAAATATTTTTTTTTGTCTTGAGAATAGGCTGGGCATGTTGTAACTTTAACAAAAAGTAAATGTTGTTTTATGCGAAAAGGAATGCAGATAGCTTTATTGTTAACTCTGTCACGGGTTTTTTTAGGACCTGTTTTTGTTATTGTTAATCTCTATCAAAGTGAGTTGGGGCTAACTAATAAGAGCCTTTTTTGGATAATGCTTGTGATATTGATTTTCTCAGAACTCTCCGATATTTTTGATGGCGTGATCGCAAGAATGACAAATCAGGTTTCTGTTTTGGGTAAGCTTTTAGATCCGATGGCAGATAGCATTTTTAGATTATCTGTTTTCTTTACTTTTACTCTCACAAGTGTGGCTTTATCATTATTGCTTGTGCTTTTGCTTTTTTATAGAGATTGTCTAGTGGCAGCTATTCGAAATCTTTGCGCCCTTAACGGGCATGCTCTTGCGGCAAGACCAAGCGGTAAATTAAAAGCGATTATTCAAGCTATAACTTCATTTATCATCGTAATTTGTTTTGGGCTATATAGCTATGGAGATATGGAATTGAATACGGTGTACAAGATTGCTAACTTTAGTCTTGGCCTCTGCGCTCTTTATGCGCTTGGATCTGGCGTTGAGTATGTTATCGGTAACAAAAAATATATAAAGCTCAGTCTTCATCGCTAACTTTAGCGTTCATGCTTAGAAACTCATAAAGTTCTAAATAACTAATTGAAGCTTTTTCCCAGCTATGATCTTCCTGCAGATTTTTGCAAGCTAGTGACCAGAAGAAAGAGTTTTTATCTTTGTATAATTTAAAGCAGCGATCTATCACCCAATCAATACCCCCTTCATCTGGGAAGTCAAAAGTAAATCCATTTCTTTTTTCTTCAGGAAGCTCAGAGGTGTCAACATCAAATACCGTATCTTTTAGTCCTCCTGTTGTCCTAGCAAGAGGAATGACTCCGTAGCGGAGCGCAATCATTTGCGTTAAGCCACAAGGTTCAAATAACGAAGGAATTATGAGAGCATGTGAGGAAGCGTAGGTTCTATGAGCCATTAAAGAGTTAGTATTTAGCTCTACAATAACTTGGGGATGATTTTCATATTTCTTTAAAAAGTTGATGATTTCTTGGTCTAAAAGAGATCCATGAAGCGAGCCAATCAGGATAAAGCGTCCTCCCATGTTTACTACTTTTTCTAAAGTGTAAAGAATCAGCATAGGAGCTTTTTGATCAGCAAGTCTTGTAATAGAGCAAACTGTAAAGCGGTCATCATAGGGTTTTTGATTTTCTTCTAGGAGGGCTTCTAAATTTTTTAGCTTAGCTTTTTTTAAAGTCTCTGGGTGATTAAGAGCTTTTTTTGGGAAAGGGGGAGTGAGTCT
>CAIPRZ010000021.1 GCA_903867585.1 uncultured Chlamydiae bacterium | reverse complement strand
TTTAAGTTAAATATTAGCTATAGCAACAGTGATATTAGATGAAGATAAGTAACGAAAACGTCTTAAGACCCGCCCTTAAATCTTCTATAAATCACTCTCTTACTCTACAACAGCATCTAAAATTCTTAAGCCTTTCCATTAACGAACTGGAAATAATGGCTTTAGAATTACTGGAAAATAACGCAGCTGTCGAAAGCTTCGAGCCTTTAATAGGTTCTTTTGCAGATTTCCCGCTAGATTCAATCCCACAACCCCAAATGGAGGTTTTTTTTGAACAAATACCCACAAAATTACTGTCACCCCAATATAAAATTCTTTCCGAAGAAATTTTTTCTAGCCTCGACTCGGAAGGCTTTTTATCACATGAAGAAAAAGAATACTTAATGAAAAAACACGGGCCCCAAACTCAAGAGATCTTGCTCTTAATGCAGGATTATTCCGGTCTAGGCTTTGAACATAGATTACACTATTGGCGATCATTGCTAGAAAAATCAGGAAAACATCCTGAATGCGTTCTTCTCATAACCCATTACCCAAACGAGCTTAAGGAGGGTGATTTTCCCGCTCTTTTGAAAAAATTAAACATGACTTTTAGCGAATTCAAAAATACTTACTTAAACGTATTTAAAAAACTCCCTTTGAGTCCATTAAAGCCCATATCGCATAAGCCTATAGACCAAAAAATAGATGCCAAAATCGAACTTGTTGATGATCAAACAAATATAGAAATTCCAAGCCCTTTGCCTGTTTTTTATCTTTCGAAACAGATTTCGGAAACTCAACAAGATGTAAAAGATTTTTACAAGCCTCATTTAGAGGCTTTAAAAACCTTTATAGAAGGGGTAAAAAAAAGAAAACTTACCTTAGAAAAACTGTTATCTAAAATCGTTATTATCCAAAAACCTTATCTTCAAGGGGAGCTTCCAACCCCCCTTGAAATTCATCCTGAGGTCCTTGCTGCCTCGCTTGATATTCATCCCAGCACGCTTGCAAGATGTTTACAAAATAAAAAAATACTGTGCGCACACGGGGTGATAGAGCTTAAATCCTTAGTAAGTCCAGCCTATTTAGATGAAAATAAAAAGCATCTTTTACAAAAACTTCAGTCTTTGATTTCTAATGAAAATAAACAAGCTCCTTATTCAGATGAAAAGCTCCTTCAACTTCTTAAAGCTAAAGGCTCTAAAATTAGCCGAAGAACACTCACTAAATACCGTCATCAACTAAAAATACCAGACGCTAGACGCCGTTTTTTTAGTTAGCATATAATCTAAACCCCTCTTATTATTTCACAATTTATAAAAACTGATCGACCTGTATGGATACGTGCGTTATTTGTCTTGATGAGGGAAAAACCCTCTTTAGATGGCATGAAAAAAGTCTTAGCACCGCTCAAGATCACACCTCTTGCGTAGATTGTGTTGCTAAGCAGATATTTACAAATAGGCTAAATTGTCCTGTCTGTCGAGAAATTATAAAAATTAAGGCCCTAAAGCCTATCCACGATCCTGAATCGGGATATACTTTAAGACACTCTCTAAATTTTTGTGTTTTTAACATTTGGCTGAAAATGATAGGTAAAGAGCTTATTGCTTTTCCAATATCTCTATTATTTTCTAGCCCACTCTTTCAAAATGTTGTTCATTGGTTAGAATATAGCCCCTATTCTCAGTATCGGTCTTATCCCGACTACAACTTTGATCCTATTAGAGATGCTATTAACACCCACATTTTGATTGGAAATCAAAATCATGTCATAAATGCTGTCACTAACTGGATTGAATTAAAAAACACCATTGGCCTTGTCATGCTTGTTAGTATGGCTTTTTTTAATGTTATGGATATAATGGCTTATTCCACTTTTCGATCCTCATTAGAAGGGACGATCGAACAAATGGTCCATTTAGGAATTGCTTTAACTAGATCAACTATTTTTAAAAAGTCGGTATCAGATTTTTTTATCTCAGAATCTTTAAGCCTAGACCTAACCCAAGCCCCCAGTCTTAATCAGAGAAAAATTCTCAATTCCTCTTTAGAATATTTATCTATATTTCTCTTATCTTTAACGGTTTTGGGTCTGAAAATTAATCAAATTATAAATAAACACATGTATTTGTTTTCTGAAAATTCCATGATTGAAAAACTAAAATCAGGCGAAATTAAACTTGTTGGGACAAAAACCTATCCTGCTTAAAATAATAATACTTAATGTTATGTGATTTAGTTTTGTTATAATATTTTTTGATATCTCTTTAATATATAAGTTATCCTATAATTTATCTCATGATAAACACCTTAAGATCTTTATATACTAAATCATTTAGTCGTAATTATTCCATTTTGGCCTCTACAGAAAAATCGATTGTTAATTCTCAGTTAGAAAGCCTTCTTTCTAAAAAGATCGATTGCCTGATTATTAACAATTATTTGCAAAG
This sequence comes from uncultured Chlamydiae bacterium, assembly GCA_903867585.1. Classification (GTDB taxonomy): domain Bacteria; phylum Chlamydiota; class Chlamydiia; order Chlamydiales; family Rhabdochlamydiaceae; genus CAIPRZ01. The sequence continues at coordinate 2,819 of CAIPRZ010000021.1, read as the reverse complement.
AAACCATTTCTTAGCAGAACAAAAAATTATCAAAACATATTTAACACAACCCTCACATCCTCTTGGTGATAAACAGCACTTAAATCTCAGCTGTCAAAAAGCTCATCAACACCCTGAGTTACGCTATTTCTATCATTTTAATGCCTCAAGAGGCATAAAACTTCTCAGGGAAAGCGCCCCCTCACACAAGTTATGGATCGATAAACTACTTCTTGATTTAGATAATGAGTATTTTGCTGGCGCTCAATTCGAAACTCCAAGACTTGCTCGACGACAGCCTTTTATTGCACAATTGCATCAAGGATCTTCGATAGCTCTAGAAGAAAATCACACCATCCCAGAAACATTTCTACCCAAATTTTTTAAATCTCATTTTTTAGCTTTGCAATTTCTTGCCATTCCAGAAAAGGGGGCGGATGTAAGGCTTTTTTCCAAATATGAATTAAAGCCCTCTTCAGAGAATTATCATCCTATAGGTCTTAATAGCGGACAGGGTGACCCCTTTAAATTTTCGATGGGAATACAACCCCAACCTGGATCACTTTTAATCTTGGATGGTCAAATACCTGTTAAATTACAGCTAAAAGATAAAAGCTCCTCTATGATGGTTTTACAATCTTATATTTTATATAGAGGAGAGGATAAATCTCTTACGCTTATGCGTTAGCCATTTATTTCAACTTGTAGAAGAAGCTCTAGAGCGTGGCCTTAAAACTAATCTTTCAGCACTAGCTAAAGCTTCATTTTTAATCCTTTTTTTGGGTGCATATCCAGGGGGGGCCATAAAAAAATATAACCCTCCGATAGAAACAATAAGATTTGTCAAAAGAAGAGGCAACGTTGTGATCTGTTCATTTTGATAAAAATAACAATATCCTGACTGCAATGCAGCCATGGCTACTGAAAAAATCATGGCTACAATGGGGATATAAGATTGGCTAATAGGCTCTGCTACAAAAGTGATCGAAGCTGTGGCCATGCTTGCTTGATGGATAGCTGCAAAAAATATCGCATCATAAGCCAGCATAAGCATAAATTGCTGAGGAATTTCTCTAGTAAAAAGACCAAGCATCTTTGGTACAGCGGCACTTTTTAAACTTTTACAGACCAGAGCTGAAATTATTTTGGGTTGAGTATTTGCTATGGGAGCAAAGTGATTGAGAAAAGCGCTTTCTTTTCCCTTATGTAAGTCTAGAAGCTGATAAAGGGTTTTTTTATCACTTTTCATTAACTGCCCAAGCTGTAAATCAGTAAAGGTCGAAGCCTCCTTAACACCTCGAGAAAATGAGCCATCTAAGGCTGCATCCCCTATTGAGATATGGGCAGATTTAAGCATTAAAATATCATTACACCCATCTCCATTAGCTATAATAAAAAGACCCTGCATTTTGGCATGATCAACTAAGGTTTTTTTATCGATATCTTTCATCTGGCAAAAAATTATGTTGGGTTTTTGCGGTCCCATGCTGTCTAACCGGTCGAGGATTTCTAGCGTTTCAGGTTTTGTATTGGTTAAAATGACACTGGCATGCGATAAATCGCAAGTTTGCCAATTTTCTAAATGGTTTAAAGATTCACTATCATAAATAGTGATCGACTGGTCAGGAAATAATTTAAGAGCAATCAGTTTTGCTGCATTTTTATTATCGCCTGTAATGAGTCTAAATCCGATGCCAGCTCTATTCCACTCCCTAATGGCATCGATTGCTTTAGCTTTAATAGGATTATCGATCTGAAATATCCCCATGGGATCTAAATCCTTTAAAAGATCATTTAATTGCTCCCTAACAAGCTGTCTTGCCTTTTTGGGGTCTTCATATTCTAAAGCTTCAATTAATGCAGTGTAAGCCTCTTCTGTAAGCTCGGTTTCACAAAGTAGCCAATCTCGAGTTAAGGACTCCATCCGAGGCTTGGGATTGGCGAGTTGTGTTTGTTCATATTTTCTATAAGCTTCTAAAACTTGAGTTTCATGAAATTTTTGATCAGGTCCTTCGGCATCTTTGGGAATGCCAAAAAATACCAGTGATGGATTATGTCCCGGCTCAATACGTACACAAAATTGTCCACCAAGTTCTGTAAAAAGACCAAGCCGTTTTGTCGTAAATTCTTCTGAATACCCTTCAGGATAAGTGATTTTTTTATAAAAGCTTTCAGCACGATTAGGTATAGGATTAGATTCAATCACTAACCCTTGAGTGGCTGTGAAATAACGCTTAATTTCATTTTCTTCAGCTTCTGTTTTTTGATCAGAAAAAATCGTAGCAAAGGCTTTTGCAATTTTTTCTCTTGCCCCTGGTCTATCCACATAAACGATATCTCTCATCACCATAAAAGCTTCTGTTACAGTCCCTGTTTTATCGGAATAAATACGGACTTTTTTTCTATGAAGAAATTCAAATAAATCTGCTGTGCAAAGGGCTTTATTAAGAGTAAATTTATCTTTCATCCCTTTATTTATCTCTTTAAGAAGCTCGTTATTGATTAGTTCTATAAGAACCTCAGAAATAAGAGGAATAAAAGCTTGAGCTTCAACAAAAACTTGGGTGAATTTATCAACAAATTCTGTTCCATAAAATTGAATGATTTTTTTCGTTGGAAGCTCGGGATTTTTATGTCTCATCAGAAGTAGGGCAGCTATTGAGGTAATAAATAATACCCCTTTTATGAGCCTTGTTTTAACAAGGGCGGTTTCTTGAGCCGAAAAAGAAATAGGTTCAGCTATATGCTGCAAAGTTTCAGAAACAGCAGCTATTTGCAAATAGAGCCCCTCAGAACTAGCCTCAGAATGCTCATTATCAAAAGATAAAAACTCGGTTCCT
>CAIPRZ010000020.1 GCA_903867585.1 uncultured Chlamydiae bacterium | reverse complement strand
GCTTTTGAATAATGATTTTTACTCCATGACAGATTTCACCTCTGTATCTTCCATAAAAAGGTTTAAATGAAAAAGCTAGAAACTTTACTCCTGGTAGATGGAGATCATTTAGAGCATTGGAAAATTTTTCTTTATCGATGAAAGGGGTTCCAATTACTTTGAAAGGTAGGGTATAGCCAATACCTATATTCACTAAGTGGAGTGAATCAAACAGTCCTGTTGAACAATAAAAAAAAGGGGTGTCGGATTCTGGAATATAGGGGCTTGTAGGGACCCAGGGAAGGCCTGTTTCTCTAAAAACCATAGTCCTTTTCCAGCCTTTCATTTTGATAACAGATAATTGGCAATTAAGCCCTGTTTCTTTATTAAAATAATTTGCTAGTTCACCCACTGTCATACCATGGCAATAGGGGACGTTGATATAACCAATAAAAGACTTATAAGCTGATTCCATCATAGGGCCATCAACAGTGAGCCCGCCCATCGGGTTGGGGCGATCTAAGACAACCACTTCGATATTATGCTTTTTAGCCTCTTCCATCACATAAAAAAGGGTCGATATATAGGTGTAAGATCTAGAGCCAATGTCCTGAATGTCATAAAATATGATATCAAGATCCTCTAGCATAGAAGCGTCTGGACGTCTTGTCTTGTTGTGAAGACTATAAATTTTACGAACTGTTGAAGGATCGTTTTGTATTTTCTCTTCGGCCCAATTAGCCCCTGTTAGGCCATGTTCGGGAAAGAAGATTACTTTGATTTGTGGACCATCTTTGCACTTATCAAATCGGGTGAGGTTTGTGGTGAATTCTGAATCTATACCGGTGTGATTAGTAACAATGCCCGCTCTTTTGCCTTGGTAGCGCTCGTAAATCTTTTGATTAAAAAATTCCTCAAGACCAAGTGTGACAGGGTCTGCACAGAGAGTTGTGAAAGCTACTAAATAAAATAAAAAAGAGCGCATAGTTGATTAGATTTAATTCGAATCAACTATTTCAGCTTTTAAGAATTCTTTTCAAGCACTTGCCAGTGTACGGATTGCTTTTTTAAGAGTATCTATACCAATACCTGATAATCCAGAGGTGACAATAATTTGATCATTCCGTTCTGGAAAAGCCTTTTTAAACGCTTCGATATAAAAAGCAGCGTCTTCTTGGTCGGCTTTATTAAGGGCAATTAGAATAGGTCTATCTAATAAGGCTTCTCTGTAGGCTTTGAGTTCATTGATTAGGACCTCAAAATCTTCAACTGGGTCGCGATCTTCAGAACCTGAAGAGTCAAGGACAAATATAAGCGCTCTAGATCTTTCAATGTGTCTTAAAAATGCAAAGCCAAGACCTTTATCAAGATGAGCATCTTTAATAATTCCTGGAATATCAGCAATTAGGACTTGGTGATAGTCATCATAGCGGGTATAGCCAAGATTAGGAAATAAGGTTGTAAAGGGATAGGCGCCTATTTTAACTGGTACTTGAGTTAAGGCTTTCATTAACGTCGATTTTCCAGCATTGGGCATTCCAATGAGGCCTATTTCTGCAATGAGTTTAAGCTCAAGTTCGACATGTTTACTTTCACCCGCCGTGCCCTCAGTAAAGATATTGGGGGCTTGGTTGGTCGGGGATTTAAATGTGTTATTTCCTTTGCCCCCTTTGCCTCCTTTACAAATAGTAAAGGTTTGATCTTTTTGAGTTAGATCACAGAGCAAGGCTCCGGTTGCAGCATCTTTCACTAGGGTTCCAAGTGGTACCAGCAGTATTTCATCTTTTCCCGTTTTACCTTGGCAAAGATTAGGTCCGCCTTGAATTCCTGAAGGAGCTTCAATTTTTTTAACATGTCTGAAGCTTTCTAAAGAGGGAATTGTTGGATCCGCTTTTAAGATGATAGATCCACCATTACCACCGTTGCCGCCAGTAGGGCCGCCTTTAGGAATGTATTTTTCGCGCCGCCAAGCGACAACGCCGTTGCCCCCTTTGCCCGCACTCAGTGTGATTTTAACTGCATCAATAAACATGAAAACCTTTGATTTAAAAAAAATGAGCCTTTACTTTCGCAAAGGCTCTCTAATTGTATGATTCAATGAATAAATAGTGAATTTAGTCTTTTAAATTATACTAAAGGGACTATAGAAACATAGGTTTTGTTAGACTTTCTGAAACTAACAGTGCCATCAATGAGTGCGTATAGCGAATCATCTCTTGCACGTGCGACGTTTTTAGATGGATGCCACTTTGTGCCACGTTGTCTAACTAAAATGCTGCCCGCTGTAACAAATTGCCCTAATGTAGCTTTTACGCCTAAACGTTGAGCTCTAGAATCTCTTCCATTACGTGTTGAACCCTGACCTTTTTTTGTTGCCATGACGATTTCTCCTTATCCAACAATCTCTGTAATTTTAATACGGGAATAACGTTGTCTATGACCCACCTTGCGGCGAATGCGTTTGCGACGCTTATATTTGAATGCAATTTCTTTGGGACCTTTGACTTCTTGTAAAAATTCCGCACGTACTAGACCTGCTTTAACGTATGGATTTCCTACTTTAATTGCGCTTCCGTCATTGACAAAAAGAACGTGGTTAAAATCAACCATTCCTTGAGCATTGGTTTCCAGAAGTTCAACATCAATCACGTCACCTTTCTGCACTCTGTATTGTTTCCCACCAGTTTCGATAATTGCGTACATTAAAATGCCTCCTCGATGATCTTCGCGGTTTAGGACAATACCTAATTGCCCTGTAGTGGAAGAACGACCATCTTACACCAGCTGTCTTTCAATGTCAATTCCCTAGCTGGCAAAATGTTTATTAATATTAAAAAAATAATTGTATTAAAATTATTATTATAATAAGTACATAATTACACGGTGATAGTAAAAATATTTATTTAAAATGGTTTTAAAATGAAAAAAAGCAAAAGAGTAAAAAGACAAAGCACAAAAAGAAAAGCATCTAAAGGGCCAAAATTAGGCTTTATTGGAGCGATTTGGAAAAAAATTCGTTCTATTTAACCTTTTAAGCGCCCCCATTTTCACAGCGGAATAGCCTAAAGAGGCAATTAGTGTAATTGTGGCTCCCGGGGGCCAGTTAAGTATATAGGCCAAAATAACGCCAATAATGGCGTATAAGGCCCCAAGAAGAATCGACTGATTAATTATCCCTTTAACTGTCTTTGTGTAATGGCATGCTGTTGCTGTTGGAATTGTTAGCATAGACATGACCAAAATAGCCCCAACTGTTTTTATAAGAAAAACGATAACACATCCAATAAGGATTAATAGTTTTACAAAGAGCTCTTGGCAATTCACCCCTGATAAAACAGCCTGTTTTTCATCAAAACTCATCGATACTAAGCTTGGGTAGTATCGTTTATGGAAAATAAATACTACAACAAGAAGGGTAATGAGTAAGTAGATGTCATAGGCGTTTGTCCAGAGAATATTGCCAAATAAATAATTGAGAATATCGACATTGGTTCCTGGAGTCATGGCTAAAAAAATAATACCTATAGACATCCCGAATGACCAAAGAATAGATATTAGAGTGTCTTCTCTTTCTTTAAATCGGTAACGCCCAATTCCTAAGATGAAAGCGCAGCCAATAGCTGTTAAAAAAGCTCCAAGAGTCGGATTTAAGTAGGTGAGGCCATATTTTCTTTGAAGAAATAAAAAAAAGCCCATACCTCCTAAAACTGCATGCGAAAGACTTCCCGCTAAAAAAGAGATCCTTTTTATCACAACATAAGTCCCCATAATGCCACTTGAAATAGAGGCTAGGGTTGATGATAAAAGGGCCATAATTAAAAAAATATTTTGATTTATGAGTTCTTTCATGATCGTTGAATCTGTATTGGAGGGTGAAAAATGCCAAGCGAGTAGTGCTGACAGAGTTGTTCAGGTTTAAGAAAACATAACGATTTATTCACTAATAAAGCTCCATCGACTTCTTGACTTAAGAGTCGAAGGCTATGAGAGACCATCAGAATGGTTGTAGTTTTTTTTAGTTTTTTGAGTTGATCAAAGAGGATTTTTTCATTTTCTTGATCAATGTTAGAGGTCGGTTCGTCTAAAATTAGGATTTTAGGCTCGTTCAAAAGGGCTCTTGCAATTAAGACCCGTTGAGCTTGTCCCCCAGAGAGACTAAAAAAATTGTCATTTTTTTTGCATAATAGGCCCAGTGAATCTAAAAGTTTTAAAGCTCTAGTTTCCCAAATAGGATCTAGGGACTGAAAAGGTTTTTGAGCCCTTAAAGCGCCTAGCATAACAACTTCTAGGACGGTAATCGGGAAAAGGGGATCAAAAGTTTGGATTTGAGGAACATAGCCGATGGCATACTGAAAATTTTTAGGGGACATTCCAAAAAGTTTAATTTCCCCTTTCTGGGGTTTTAAAAAACCCATGATTAGGTTTAGCAACGTGGTTTTACCGCTTCCATTAGGTCCAACGATTCCCATTAGAGTGTGTTCAGGAATACTGATGGATATATTTTCTAATGTTTTGATAGGCCCATAGGAAAAATCTACCCCTTTGATATCAATAGCATTCATGGAAGCTCTTCAATGACCTCTTGTACAGCTTTTGGGTAGTTTTTTTGGTAGGGGTTAACGGTAATAACTTCAGATTTAAGAAGCGATGCTAACCGTTTAGCTCCCATGTCACCATGTTGGACCTGACAAAAAACTTTCTTAAAAGATTTTGATTGCTGATCTTCATAAATTTTTTGAAGATGTTTTAAGCTCGATTCTTTCCCTTCATATTCTAAACTTATCTGATTCATATTAAGTTCGTGACATAAGTATTGATAAGCGGCGTGAGAGACGATAAAGCTATCGCAATCAGGCTTATGGGAATAGTTCTCAACAACAACTACAAGTTTACCAAGCTCAGATTCAAGCTCTTTAAAGTTATCCATAAATTTTGTTTTCTTATCAGGAAAAGATTCACATAAAGCGTCTAAAATGGTTTTAGACTGCTGTAAATAGTTTTTAGGGCTCATCCAGGTATGAAGATCTTGACTGTTGTGATGATGATGGCCGCTTGAACAATGAGAACACTCATCGTGGAGGAGCGTGATATTTTTATTGAGCTCTATAGTTTTAGTTTTAATATTTGGCTTGAGCTTTTTTTCTATCTGCTCGCCTGAGCAAAACCAAAGCTCTGATTGAGCTAATTTTTTCATCTCTTTGGGTTTTGTTTCGTAAATATGGGGATTGGCGTTTTCGGGTATTAGAATATTTACTTGAATATCGGACTGGGCGATTTTTTCTATGGCATAAGCATAAGGGGCCAGCGTTACAGTAACCATAGGCTTATCTTTTGCGAATCCGAATAAAAATAGGCAGGTTATTAAAACAAAGCGTTTCATAGAAAATATTAATTTATAGCGATTATTTGCTTTAATTATGAGCTAACTTAAAATTTTCGAATAGCACTTTTGCTTAAAAGTTATTAAAAATAATTTAAAAATAGAGATTCTTGCCAGTTATCATCCTTATCTCTAAAATACCTACCACCTATCGGATGGGTGTCAGAGTGGCCGATTGAGCACGCTTGGAAAGCGTGTAAACGTGAAAGCGTTTCGTGGGTTCGAATCCCACCCCTTCCAAACTTCATTTAAAAACCTTAAGATTTCTTAAGGTTTTTTGTTTTTTAGCCCTTAATTCTAAGAAAATCAGTCAGATTCACTTTTTTTTTGCCCGTAATTTCTTTTTCCTATATAGATCACCTCATCTAACGATGTTATTTTTTATGAAATGTCCATTTTGCTCTTTTGAAGAATCTAAAGTGACCGATTCCAGAAACTCAAGCGAGACCAATACGGTGCGAAGACGAAGGGAATGTCTTCAGTGTTTGAAACGATTTACCACTTTTGAGTCGGTTGATCTTACATTTCAGGTTCGAAAAAGAGATGGACAATATGAAGATTTTAATCAGGACAAATTGACTCGTGGTATTGATATGGCTTGTAGGCATACCAGTATTTCACATCAGCAAGTAAGAGCCATATCGAGTAAGATCACCGCTGACCTTATGGAAAGACAGGTTCGCGAGATCGATACGACAGAGCTTGGGGAAATTGTGATGAAAAATCTTTATGATTTAGATCAAATTGCCTATATACGCTTTGCATGTGTTTATAAGCGTTTTAAAAGAGTGGATGAACTTAAAGATGCGATTGAGCATTTTTCAATAGAAACTATTTAGCAGGATAAGGAGAGATTAATATATGCCGCTCAGTAAAGAGGATATTAAAAATTTTCATAAGCGTCTTATGGAATTAAAAAATCAGATGTTAGTTATGGTTAAAGGGAGCACCGAGCTTGTAAGATCATCTGATGAGTCAAAAGGATATTCTCAGCATCAGGCCGATGAGGGCACCGATGATTTTGATCGACGCATTAATTTAGAACTTAGTTCTAAAGAATTCTCTATTTTAAAACAAATTGACCGCGCTTTTGAGAAAATGGATGAGGGCACTTATGGTCTTGATGATATTACAGGAGAAGAAATTCCTATTAAAAGACTAGAGGCGATTCCCTATGCCTGTATGACGGTTCAATCTCAGGAGAAATTTGAAAAAGGTCTTCTCTAAAACCTGGCCCCTTCTTGTAGGATGTGGGCTTATTGCAATCGATATGCAATCTAAAGCCTACGCACTCACAGAACTGTCTCAAGAGTTTTCTTCTTTTTTTCCATATGGAGGAAAAGCTCTTTTTTCTAAGTTTTTAGGAGGGGTCAATTTTTCCTTAAATCTTGTTAAAAATAAGGGAGCCGCCTGGGGTTTATTTAGTCAATATCCTCAGATGCTAGCTCTTATACGATTGTTAATTGTTTTATTTCTAATAGTTCAGTTATTCAAATCCACTTCCTACTTTGTCCGGCGGATAGGATTCATCTTAGTGTGTAGTGGCGCAATTGGTAATTTAATCGATTATTATAAATATGGCTTTGTGGTGGATATGTTCCACTTTACCTTTTGGAATTATGATTTTCCTGTTTTTAATGTAGCCGATAGTTGCATATTTTTAGGTGTTATGATTTTAGCCTTTTCTAAAAGCCCAAAACGTATTTAGCAATGAATCACTCCATTAATTTCTCTAATTATCTTAAATTAGAGGTTCTTTTTTCTTATGAAGATCTTAAAAAGCTTTTTGAGCTTTTAAAACCTTTTGAGTTTTTTAATGTATCAGGAGTTCAGGAGTCTACAAGTCTACAAGAGACTAGCGAATCTTTTTTGAATTTTTATAAAAATTACCTTACTAATCTATTTGGTCATGGATCGATTGATCCTCAAATAATAAATAAAATGTTTTCTCTTTCTGTTGCCCCATCGGAAGATTTTTTTCATAAAATAACGTTTTCTCAAGATCGGTTTCTATGGAAGCCCAAGCGATCGGTTATCCAGTTTCAGCCTCTAGGATTATTTATTTCTTCAATTAATCAAGAACTGCATACAAAAACGTTTGCTAGAGATGTTCAAAGTTTTGGGCTAAAAATTCTTTTCCCCACCATTTATGAATTATCTGCGATTCATGAAATAACAGAACTTGAACCTAAAGATTCTGAATATGATAAATTTAGTAAAATAAGACATTTTGTTCGTCATCATACACAGCCTTTAATCCTGATGAAAGGGGATGAGAAAAAAGTGACCGCTATAAGATATTCCCATGATTTAAAAGAGCAAATTCTTAATATGAAATTTTTCGACGATTTTGGATTAAAGGTAGTCCCATGAAAGCGTGTATTGTAAGCATAGGAGATGAGGTTTTATCAGGTAATATCGTCAATACCAACGCCAGTTATCTAGCTTCACACTTATCGCAGCTTGGTTTTTCTTTAGATTTACAACTGGTTATTTCCGATTTTGTGATGCCGAAATCTTAGAAAAATTCAAAAACTTTACTTTGATCAAGGATTATATTATTGAAAAAGAAAACGAAATTGGAAAG
>CAIPRZ010000019.1 GCA_903867585.1 uncultured Chlamydiae bacterium | reverse complement strand
TTTTTCTCATTTTTAATCTTTCCTCTGAGAAAAAGACGATCCTTATTCCAGAAGGAACTTGGTATGAAATTTTCCATAGCCAAAAAAATCATTCTGAAACCAATTTTGAATTAGAATCGAGCCATTTTATTGTCGATGAACTGAGTGTTATTTTACTTTCTAAAAAGCCATTTAGATTATAGACAAGCGTAGGTAGCTATAGGTATATTAAACAAAAATGAACCTCTATTAAAAGTGAATCTTATGCGTAAATCTGTTTTTATTTTACTTGCAGCTCTTGCCTCTTGTGATAAAAGGAGCCTTGATTCTGCCTCCATGTTTTCTAAAAATGGAGAGCTTAAAGAAAAAATAGCCCTTGTCCAAATGATTGATTCAAGCTCACATAGCCAAAACTGGGACATATCTTCAGAACTTTGTGGCTATTTAAGCCAAGATTTAGGTCGAAAAGATACTCTTTATGTTATACCTACTGGAGATCAGATTCAGCTTTCCTCTTTAAAGAACCCTTTTAGTAAAAATATTTCGTGGATTGAGCAAGATTTTCACCATATCAATTACATCGCTTTTACAGAGCTTTTAAAATATGATGAGGCCCCAGAAGAAGATCCTCAAATAGCTCATAACCTCGATATTTCAGTAAGGGTTCGTGTTTTTAAAAAGACAGATACCGGTTATACCCCTATCCTACAAGAAATCGTGCAGCAATCCTACATCCTCCCCTCTTTACTCACTAATTCCTTGAGCTTACAACCTGATTTCAATGATGCTGGCTACGAATTATCTCCACTAGGAATAGCTCACAAAAATTTTTCTAGTCTTATCTCAAAAAGAATACGCGATTACATAAATCCTTAAACCCTATTAATCAAATGAATATTGAGCCATTTCCTCCATTAAATCAGCAGCTTATGTGGATTGCAGCTTTTGCTTTTCTATCGCTCATCGCCCTTAAGGTTATTAGAAAAAATCACCTTATCCGGCTTCCTGCTAAAATCTGCCCGGTGGTTGGTTTAAAAGACATTGTGTGGACATTTGGCTTCTATTTAATTCTTTCAATTCTTGTAGTTCCTATTGTCTTTACAATGGTAAAAGGTTCCTATTTCAAGTTCCCAGTTGAAACTATCTCTATATTCCAATTATTTTTTATGACACTGGTTTCTAGTTTTATTTTGTGTTACATAAAAATAAAAAAAATATCTCTATTTCATAAACCTGACAGTTATAGCGATCTTTTTATAAAAGTTTGTCTTTACCTTCTTGTAATCTTCCCTATTGTAAGTTTGATAGGTCAGCTATGTGATACAATTTTATATGTAGCTTTTGATGTTAAAGGTTATGAGCAGCTTGCTGTAACCTTCTTAAAAAAGACCCTCTCGAATCCTATTGCTTTATTTGGTTCCTTAACCTCTATTGTCATTTTAGCTCCTCTTACTGAGGAACTGTTATTTAGAGGTTTATTACTCAATTTTTTCCAAAATCGCTTTGGATCTAAAATCGCTGTGATTTTATCAGGTCTTTTATTTGCAGCATTTCATTATAGTCACTCACAAGGACTTGGTAATATATCACTCCTTTTTGCCTTAAGTTTTTTTGGTGTCATGCTTGGAATATTTTATCTCATGACCTCAAGTCTTATTTATCCTATAATGTTACACGCCATTTTCAATTTATTAAGCAGTCTAAGAATTCTGTTTTTTCAATAGTAAATGGTTATTAATTCTTTGGCTCAAGAGATAAATTTGCTAAATACAC
>CAIPRZ010000018.1 GCA_903867585.1 uncultured Chlamydiae bacterium | reverse complement strand
TCTACTTGGTTCATTTTGTTTAGATTCTCACAAGCCTTGTTGTCTGTGCAAGAGTTTTTGTTGAATGTTAACTGCGTTAAAAATTAGACTTTTCTTTTCATTTGGAGAACATCATGAAACGAATGCTTTTTACAGTCCTTATTTTAGTTTTTGGGCAAAATTTAAATGCTTCTTTAAATCAATATTTACATCCTAGTGATAAAAGATATGCTTCATTTGACTTAGCTAAAAAACTCATTAAAGATCGAGATCTTACTTTATGGGTTGAAACAGGAACTGCCAGAAACGGGGCTACTAATTGTGTAGGTGATGGCTGCTCCACGATTATATATAGTGATTTTCTTAAGGAAATGAAAGGTAAGCTCTACAGTGTTGATATCGACCCGAAAGCGATAGCTTTAGCTAGTAAAGCTTTGAAAAATTCCAGGGAACATATTTATTTTAATGTAGGTGATTCCATTCAGTTTTTAAATAGTTTTGAAGATAGAATCGATTTTCTTTATCTAGATTCTTACGATTTTGATTTCAATAATCCTCATCCATCTCAATACCATCATTTGAAAGAAATAGAAGCTGCCTATGACAAGCTTCACGATCAATCTGTTGTGATGATTGATGATTGCGATCTACCACACGGTGGTAAGGGAACTCTTGCTATAAAATATCTATTAGATAGAGGTTGGGGCATAGTTTATAAAGGTTATCAAGTAATTTTAGTGAAAAATGTTTGAAAGACTAAGACGCAATAGAAAAAATGTCTCTATAAGGCATTGTTTAGCTGAAAATTCGATTAAGGCTTCTGATTTTATAATCCCCCTTTTTGTAAAAGGGGATCTGCTTGATCCTATTGAAATTCCCTCTTTGCCTGGTAATAAAATTCATACCCTTGCTTCTTTAATAGAAGAAGCAAGGATGGCTTTTAATGAAGGTGTAGGCTGTTTTCTATTATTTCCTGTCATTGAAGCTGAGCTTAAAGACGAAGAAGGTAATTTTTCTGTCAGTGATGACAATATCATATATCTTGCGATCGAAATGCTTAAAGAGGCTCTTCCTCAGGCGGTTATTATGGCTGATGTCGCTTTAGATCCCTATACATCACATGGACACGATGGTCTTATCAATCAGCGTTTAGAAATTGATAATGACAGTACGCTAGAGAAACTCGTAGAGCTTTCCATTTGTTTAGCTGAAGCGGGGGTTGATTATGTAGCTCCAAGCGACATGATGGATGGAAGAGTAGTGATGATTAGAGAGGCGCTTGATGAGGCTGGTTACAAAGATGTTGGAATTATGTCTTATAGCGCTAAATTTGCTTCAAGTTTATACGGCCCTTTTAGAGATACACTGGGTTCAAGTTTAAAATTTGGAGACAAAAAATCTTATCAACTCTCTTATGCCAATCAAAAAGAGGCTCTACTGGAGTCATTGGTGGATGTAGAGGAGGGAGCAGATTTAATTCTTGTAAAGCCTGCGACTTTATATATGGACATCATTTCAAAGCTTTCAGAGTCTTGTTTAAGACCTATCGGTGCCTACCATGTCAGCGGTGAGTATGCCATGGCTTGTGCTTTACATGAAAAAGGCCAATTAAATCTTGAAGAGTATTTAAAAGAAGTTTTTACCTCGCTAAAGCGTGCTGGGGCTCAGTTTATCATTACCTACGGCTATCCGATTATAAGGCATTTATTAAAATAGCTTTAAAATTTGTTCTGATTTGCGATTTATCATCCCACATCCTATACTCCTTCAAAACGGTTTTTAACTTTTCTAAATTATTTTCAAATTAAGGATTTATACGGCTCTATGAGTTATCTCAATGAATTTAACAAGAAAATCCAAAAAAATGATTACCCAGGTTTTTTGACTTTATGGGAAGAATATTGCAACTCCGATCAGCTAGATGCTGATGAGCTTATTGCTATTTTGGAAGTTCTTCGAAGATCTGAGATGTCGGCTAATTTAGGTCGTCATATAGAGAGAATGCTGCCCCTTTGGCATACTTGTGCCGATCCTGAAAAATCCTATGAGCTCATCAAGCTTATGCTGGATGTGCAGCATGCAACCTCCGATGTAATGGCACAAGAAGCAATGAAGATCTTAGAAAAAAGATTTGGATCCGCCCCTCGTTTTCAAGAAAAGTTAAAAATTTTAGGGCTGAGATCTAAAGACAAGATTCAAGGATGTATCCGTAATTTTGAACTTTTAAATCATCTTGAAAAAGGTAATTTTGTTCTTCATCCTGCTGGTTGGGGAGTAGGAGAAATCCTTGACGTCTCATTTTTAAGAGAAGAGTTTAGCGTTGAATTTGAGCTTGTAGCCGGAAAAAAAACATTAAGTTTTACAACCGCCTATAAAACTCTTGATCCCATATCTAAAGAGCACATTTTCGCTCAGCGCTTTACTCAAGCAGATCAACTTGAAGCCTATGCAAAAAAAGAACCCGTTGCTTTTATAAAAAAGTTTTTAACTGAACTAGGTCCAAAAACTGCTGGTGAAATTAAAGATGAGCTTTGTGATCTAGTGATACCACAAGATTCATGGACTAAGTGGTGGCAACAAACAAGGGCTAAGCTTAAAAAAGATTCTATGCTCGAGTGCCCAGATGATCTAAAGCAACCTTTTCGTTTAAGGAAAGAAGAGGTCACCTATGAAGACCGGTTAAAAAAATTGTTCGCTGATTCTACTCAAGATGCTCCTTCTGTAATCAGCGTAATCTATTCTTTCTTCAGAGATTTCCCAGATTCTCTTAAAAACACAGCAGTTAGAAATTTAGCTCAAATGCATCTTTCTAATTTAACAACAGCTCAGGCGCTTAAGACAAGCGAGCAGATGATGATTTGTATGCTGCTTGAAGATATGGGTCAGGAAGAAAAAAAACAGGAACTTGTTAAAATCGTAAAAAATGAACAAGATCTTGTTCCCGTTTTCCAAGAAATCGATATCATTTCTTTAAAAAAACGGTTTTTGCTACTCATAAAGCAAGAAAGACATGACTGGAAAATGCTTTTTGAGCTTTTCTTGTTACACATTGATTATAGCCCGCTAAGAGATTACGTTTTCCAAGAGCTATCCAGCTCTGGTGCTACAAAAGAATTGCATGCTTTTGTTCAAAAGCTGCTCCTTCATCCCTATGATGCTCCAGATGGTTTTATATGGCTTTTCCAAAAAGGAATGGAAGATGAGGTGTTTTTAAAAGAGTATCTTTTAACTGTGTCGCGCTTGTTTGAGGGTCTCTTAATTTTACTTTCTCGATTAGAAAGCTCTTCAGCTAATAAATCACTTACTAAAAAAATTATGGCCATGATCATAGATGACCGCTTTAGTCTTGTAAGGCAAGTGATGAAGCAGGCTTCTATTGATGAACTAAAAGAGTTTTTGCTTTTAAGCACAAAATGCCAAAGTTTAACCGAACATGAACTAAAAATTTTCCAATCCCTTGCAGAAGTTGCTCAGCCGAGTCTTGGAAAAGAAAAACAAAAACATTCCTCAATTTCTGAGGCTAATGTCATTTGGTGCACTCAAGAGGGTTACCATAAGATTCAAAAAAGAGTACATCATATAGCAACAGTTGAAACCGTTGACAATGCTAAAGAAATTGAAACCGCCCGTGGTCATGGAGATCTTAGAGAAAATGCCGAGTTTAAAGCGGCTTTAGAGCGGAGAGATCGTCTTCAGTCCGAACTTAAAATTTTATCCGATCAAATCAGCTTAGCTAGGATTCTTTCTAGAGATGATATTGATTTAGATGAGGTAGGAGTAGGTTGCATTGTTGAATGTGTCGATAATAAAGGGCATCAGGAAATATTTACCATTTTAGGACCTTGGGAAGCAGATACTGATAAAAATATTCTCTCTTACCAATCTAAACTTGCACAATCACTTGCGGGTAAAGTAAAAGGGGATAAATTTAAGCTTCATGAAAAAGAGCTTACCATTACCAATATAAAATCCTATTTGGACTAATATGAATTTAAAACTGCTTATTGCTTCTACAAACTTGCATAAAGTTAGAGAATTTCGGGCCCTTTTAAAACCTATAAGCGGTCTTGATATTTATTCATTGCTTGATTTTCCAAGTTTTGATCCCGAAGCAGAAATAGGTAATAGTTTTGAAGAAATTGTTTCATTAAAAGCTTTAAATGCAGCCAAGCATTGTGGTTTTTTAACTCTTGCAGATGATTCTGGACTTGTTATTCCAGCATTAGGTGGAGAACCTGGCATTTATTCTGCAAGATACGCGGGACCAGATTCTACGGACCAAGAAAACCGGCAATCGCTTTTAAAAAATATGGCGCATCTCAAAGATGAGGCCCGTAACGGTTATTTTATATGTGCTGTGGCTCTAGCTACTCCTGAAAAAGTTTTGAAAGTGGTGACTGGTAAATGCGAAGGAAAAATCCTTGAAGCTCCGCTTGGGGGTAATGGATTTGGTTATGATCCGTTATTCCTAAAACATGACTACGGAAAAACATTTGCTCAAATGGATGAAGCTTTAAAAAATCGTATTTCGCATAGGCATAAAGCTTTTGAAAAGATAATCCCCTTCATTCAACAGCAGGTAGACGCTCATGCTGCATATCATTGATGGCTATAATCTGCTTTTTAATTTAGACATAAAATCTAAGTCACTTAAGGAAGCCCGACAATTTGTTATTGATTATGTAGCCGATATTTTTAAGGAAAGACCTGGAGTTTGCATAGTCTTTGATGGGAAACAGGAAAAGGGCTTGGGTTTTTCGAGGATAAAATCAGGCGCTATTGAAATTATTTATACTATGGATGGAATGAGTGCTGATGAATTCATTATCGAATGGTTTCAGCAAAGAAAACTCTCGACAACTGTTTGTGTTTATACCTTAGATAACGGCTTAAAAAGACAGCTTGCTGAATGTAAAGCCAAAGTTTTGGATTTTGAAACGCTAAAACCTAGAAATAACTTAAATCCAACTCTTGAGAAAACTCTCTATTTATCTGATCCTCGTTATGAAAAATATCTATTAGATTCTTTTACTAAAAAACATTAATTATGAATTTATATCTTACATTATTAAACACCATTCGTTTTGCTTTTTGGGCCTATGGAATACTTATTTTTATTCGGGTGATTTCATCTTGGTTTCCGAATCTAGGAAAGTATCGAATTATTCAAATGGCTTATAGTTTAGTTGATCCCTATTTAAATTTTTTCAAACGCTTTATTCCTCCTATTGGTGGAGTTATGGATATTAGTCCTATAATTGCGTTTTTTGCCTTGAACCTTTTAGAAAAATTAGTCTTATGGGTTCTTTTTTAAAAAAACCTTTTTATTTTGGCGATCTCAAATTAGCTTCTAATATTTTTTCAGCCCCGTTAGCTGGTTGCTCTGATTATCCCTTTCGTAAAATCGTTCATGGTTTCAATCCGGGCCTTAACTTTTGTGAAATGGTCAAGATGGATGCTCTTGTTCGTTATGATGAGGGGACTTTTAAGCTCCTTCATTCCGATCCTTTTTGTCATCCTATCGGAGCCCAACTCTGTGGTGCTAAACTAGAGCTTGCCGCAGAATCAGCCAAAATCATTGAGGATTTAGGTTTTGATGTTGTCGATCTCAATTGCGGCTGTCCTGTAGATAAAGTAACTAAAGATGGAAGTGGTTCAGGACTTTTAAAACAACCTTGGCTCATTGGTGATATTTTAGACAAAATGATCAATGCTGTTAAAATCCCTGTCACTGTAAAAATCCGTCTTGGATGGGATGATGATCATATTGTCTGTGAAAAGATTACACAAATGGCAGAACTTGTCGGCGCTAAAGCAATTACTATTCATGGACGAACAAGACAACAAGGATATAGCGGTAAAGCCCGATGGGAGTATATCAAAGCCTGTAAAGAGGTAGCTAAAACTATTAAAGTCATTGGCAATGGAGATGTCTTTACAGTTCAGGATGCTCACGATTTATTTCAGCAAACAGGGTGTGATGGCATTTTAGTAGCAAGAGGGACTATGGGCGCTCCTTACATCTTTGAAGATATTGAATACTTCTTACAGCATGGAAAAGAGAAGTTACGCACCGAAGAGGATATTTTAGCTATTTTTAAAACCCATTTTGGTTACATCTGTGATTATGCGGAAGATCGTAAAGCTCTATTAGATACCCGCCGCGTGGCTTCCTGGTATTTAAAAACGCTTCCATCAGCTAAAGATTTAAAAGAAAAAGTCTTTAGCACTAAAGACTTTGAAGAGCTCAAGATTTTTATAAATAATTATTCCCTTTCTAATTAGAAATAAATTTTCCTTCAAAAAGCATCCATCCTTCTAACGTTTTTAAAGGACTAAACAAAATACCTTTTTCTTTTCCCCATTCAATATAACTTTGTTTTTGTTCTTCTAAAATTCCAGAACTTAAAAAGCGGGTTTTTTTCGGAAATAATTCAAGGTTACTTAAAGCAATTTTTTGCTCACCAAAGGTCATGTTAATTAAACATATTAAATTTAGATCATAGGGCCTTAAGGGGAGCGATTCAAAAACTAAATTAGACGGAAACTGGTTTAGTTCTAAATTCTTTTGAGTATGTAAAATAGATTCCGGTTCAATTTCAATAGAGATGACCTCAGCAGCATTCATTGCCCATGCCGCTACTGATAAAATTCCTGATCCGCAGCCGTAATCAATAATAGTTTGTTGTTTTCCATACTGTGAAAGGGCTTCAAGACAAAGTTTTGTAGTGGCATGCGAAAGATCTCCAAATCCAGGGCCTGGATTAAGAAATATTTTTTTGTTAACTCCATACAATGATAAATTAAGTTCAAATCTATTATTGTTAATATTGGGAGAAAATTGCTCCCATTGAGAATCCCAATCTACTGTTTCATTTAAGATCTTATAGTTTTGTAAAAAATCTGGAAAATCTTTAGGCAACTCATAAAAAAAACCACCGACAGCAAAATGGGCCTTTTCTTTTATTTGATATAGGGGCTCACTAGTTTTAGATTGTTGAAAAGGCTTGATTTTTTTATTTTTAGAATTTCTGGACGTCAACACTCTAGTGAAAATATGAGTGGCGGAAGCATGGCT
>CAIPRZ010000017.1 GCA_903867585.1 uncultured Chlamydiae bacterium | reverse complement strand
GGTAAACCCGTGAATAAGAGCTAGAACACACTCATAGCCCAGCCTCTATCCGCTTAAGAATTAGCTCAATTACCTAGCGGTATCTCCTAAAAGCCCGTCTCTCATCTTTGTAGAAATAACAGTCCCCGGAGGTAGAAGAGCATCAAAACAACCTAAGTATCTATCGGACAAAGCCTTTCCAAGTTTTTTATATTCTCTAGACTCATCTTCATCATAGGGACGGGAAGGATTATATTGATAAGGGTTTCTAGCTTCTAAAGCAGAGAGAACAGTATTTCTAAAAGCAAGGCCTCTATCAGCTTCAGAAATAGCCCCATTAGCTAGAAGCGCTGTAATACAAGCTGCATGACCATGTTTAGCAGCAGCTCTAACAGCCTCGCCTCTATGAGCTTCAGAAATAACAGCCCCACTAGCTAGAAGAGATGTAATACAATCTGCCTGATTATATTGAGCAGCATTTATAACAGCCTGGCCTCTAAGTTCTTCAGCATTAACGCGCCCATCTATAAGTGCTTTAATACAATCTGCCTGATTATATTGAGCAGCTTTTATAACAGCCCAACCTCTAAGTTCTTCAGCATTAACGCGCCCATTTATAAGTGCTTCAATACAAGCTGCACGACCATGTTCAGCAGCTGCTCTAACAGCCCAACCTCTAAGTTCTTCGGCATTAACGCACCCATCTATAAGTGCTTCAATACAAGCTGCATGACCATTTTTAGCAGCATCGGTAACAGCCAGTTCTCTATTAGCTTCAGAAATATTTCCTTTAGATAGAAGTGCTCGAACACCCTCTAAATTATTAACTCGAGCAGCTGACCTAAGTTCTGAAGGTGCTGCACAATGACCAGCTCGTCCTTTAATAGTTGGGACTGCTCTCCGAGTTGCACTATTATTACCTATTATATTAGCAAATAGGCTTTGAATTTTTTGAATTAAAGCGATAAATGGGCTAGCAATAAAGCCACCGACCGAATATAAAAATTTACCAATAGAATTTAAACAATTAATACTCATTTTTAAATACATCTCCATTTTTTAATGGTTATAATCATAACATTTTTACCTATTAATTTATTTTAAATTTAACAAATTAATCGAAAATTAACAATTTGAGCATTAGCGCAACTTGTTGACTGTTAATGGTTTATAAACTATGAGAGTAAAAACAAAAAGGAGAGCTCCTCTTATCGTTCAGATCTGCAGCTGCCAGAATGCGGGCTCTTAATGCGGGGCCGGTAAACACCACTTTAGTTAAAGCCACTACAGTTTACGGTAAGGCTCAAATGAGCCAAACACAAGCCCTTTAGGCCTTCAAGACCTAAAGCCTATAGCGTAAATTTCCTAATAAAGATCGAGCCTCTTGTACGTTAGCTATTTCAACAACCTTAGGCTCTTAACTTTTTGCTACTTATAAGAATTGTAAATTGAAAAATTTAAGTTAATAGACACCCCACGTGGAACTATAAAATTTCTTTTTATAAGTTCTGTGTGGATGATTAAAGGAATTTGCGTACTTTGGCAAAATTACGTAATTTTGAAGCGAGGATTTTGCAATCCCCGCTCAAAATAGTCTCCGGATGCTAGATTCGAACTAGCGACCAATGGATTAACAGTCCACTGCTCTACCGCTGAGCTAATCCGGAACACATGAGTAGATAGTAGCAGGAGCAATTTTTTTTAGGCAATTTATTTCCGTATTTGGGTTAAGATGAACCCTAAGAGTTATAAAAAAAGTTTACATGGAAACCCTAGAAGCTGAAGTTTTAAATATTGTTTATACAGATGAAGCTTCCGGTTATACAGTTATTAGAGGCTCTGTTCTCCCCTCTTTAGCGCCCATTACCTTAGTTGGTAATCTCCCTGGTCTTTTTGCCGGGGAAAGAGTATCAGCTGTGGGCAAATTTGAGGTCCATCAAAGCTTTGGTAAACAATTTCAGGTCTCAAGCTACCAAATTCAAGTCCCCACTCATACAGCCGGCATTGAGCGCTATCTGGCCTCGGGGATTATCAAAGGGATCGGCAAATCTTATGCCAAAAAAATAGTTGACACCTTTCAGGAAAAAACTTTAGAGATCATTGAAAATCATCCCCAGCGATTAAAAGAAGTTGAAGGGCTTGGCTTTAAAAGGATTCAATCCATTCATTCAAGTTATGTCCAAAATAAAAGCTCAAGAAGCTTATTGATTTCCCTTTACGCCTGTGGATTAAGCCAAAACTTTGCTTTGAAATTGATTAAAACCTATAAAGACAAGGCTCTTGAAAAACTTAAAAACAATCCCTATCACATCGCTAAAGAAATGCGAGGTATCGGCTTTAAGACCGCTGATAAAATCGCTCTTGGCTGTGGCATCTTAAAAGATAGCCCCCTAAGACTCTCAAGTGCTCTAGAACATTTTTTATGGGAGTTTGCCGGTGAAGGTCATACAGGATACAGTAAACTTCTATTAATCAATCATGCTGTAAAAGAACTAGAAGTTGAAGAATCCCTTATTTGTCTAAATTTAGATCAGATGATTGAGAAAAAAGAGCTTTTTCAAATGGAAGAGGATGTCTTTAGCCCCTCTTTATATTATGCTGAGCAAGGGATCGGTTTAGAACTTGATCGCTTAATTCATGGGGTATCAGGTATCCGCGCTGTTGATATTGATAAAGCGATTCTGTGGGCTGAAAGCATCAAATCGATTCAACTTGAAACTGAACAAAAAAAAGCAGTTGCTCTTGCGCTCAAAGAAAAAATCACATTAATTACAGGTGGACCAGGGACAGGTAAAAGTACGATTACAAAAGTCATTCTTGCCATCTATGAAAAGATCTCATCAAAAATTCTATTAGCAGCGCCGACTGGAAAAGCAGCTAAAAGGATGACAGAAATTACGCAAAAAAAAGCTCAAACCATTCATGCTCTTTTAGAATTTGATCCAATTAAAGGAGGATTTAAAAAAAACGCTGGGGCTCAATTAGACTGCGAGCTTCTTATCTTAGATGAAACTTCCATGATAGATACCTTTTTACTTTTCAATCTTTTAAAAGCTCTGCCAACCAATGCTAAAATTTTAATGATCGGTGATATTGATCAATTACCCAGTGTAGGTCCAGGACAGGTGCTTAAAGATCTTATAACTTCAGAAGTTTTTCCAGTGGCAAGACTTAAAACAATCTTTCGCCAAGCGGCCACCTCAAAGATTATCACAAACGCCCACCTCATTAATGCTGGAGAATTTCCTGATTTACGCTTTGACAAAACTTCTGATTTTGAATTCTATTCCCTGGAAAACCCGGAGCTTATAGAAAATAAGATCATCGATCTTATCCAAGAAAAGCTCTCCAAATGGGAAAAATTTCATAAGCTCAAAGATATCCAAATCCTCTGTCCGATGAAAAGAGGTGCTGTAGGTGCTGATAGTCTTAATATTGCTCTTCAAAAAGCGTTAAACCCCAATAGTGAATTTATTGAGCGTTTTGGAAGACGCTTTAGCGTCCACGATAAAGTCATGCAATTAAAAAATAATTACCAAAAAGAAATTACCAATGGCAGTGTGGGTATTATTGCCAAAATCGATCCGGAAGAAGAAACTATTTCGGTTGTTTTTGATGATAAATGGATCAATTATGATTTTGATGAGCTCGATGAATTATCGTTAGCCTATGCGATATCTATCCATAAATACCAAGGGAGTGAATGCCCCTGTATTATCATGCCCATCCATATTTCTCATTTTAAGCTTCTATTCAGAAATCTTCTCTATACAGGAATCACACGAGGAAAAAAGAAAGTGATCCTTATTGGCTCTAAAAAAGCTTTAGCCATCGGTATCAGAAATCAAGATAGCCTTAAAAGAATTACAGGGCTAAATAAACATTTAGCCCGCATCCTAACTTTAAGATAAAATCTATCTAGAGCTCATGGCTTTAAGATTGTTAATTTCTTGTTCTATTTCTTGATCTTCAATTTTTCTAAATAGAATTTCAGGTACTTTTAAGTGCGCCCCCGATTTTAAATTTTGAAAAACAAATTGGTCCCAAGGAATTAGGTCGTTGGATTTAAGATGTAAAAACTCAAGGATCTTAGTTGAGGTTCCAGGAATTATGGGATCAGCTACAAGGGCTATTAAACGGATGATCTCTAAACAGGTATAAATAACTGCTTCTAGATCTTTACTTAACGCAGGATCTTTACGTAGATTCCACGGTTTTTGATGATCAAAGTAGACGTTACCTGCTTGGGCCATTTCCATCAAAATAGCTGTCGCTTTTCTCAAGGAAAACTCTTTATAAGCTGCATCGGCTTGATGAATCAATCCACGCATATGGTGCAAAACTTCTTCATCACAAGGACGAAGGCTGCTGTTATCTGGAACTTTACCTTCTAAATAAGATTGGGTAAATGAGAGGACTCTATGGATAAAATTACCAAGCTTTCCCCCAAGTTCTGAATTACAGCGGGTTTGAAACTCTTTCCAAGTAAATTCAGAATCTTGAGTTTCTGGAAGAGAAGCTGCAATCATGTAGCGAATTTGATCTACCGAATATTTTGCAAAAAAGGTTTCAAGATCAATCGTCCAACCATCAGACTTACTAAACTGCCGGCCTTCTAGTCTATAAAACTCGTTAGCTGGAAGTTCATCAACAAGTTTATAGCGGGTTTTTTGACCCATAAGCATCGCTGGAAAAAAGACTGCATGAAAAGGGATGTTGTCTTTTCCTACAAACTGTACAAGTTGAGTATTAGGATCGCACCAAAATCTATCGAAAAGTTCAGGCTTATGCATTAAATTGGCATACTCTTGAGTTGCAGATAAATACCCTATCGGGGCATCAAACCAAACATAAAGAACTTTTCCTTCAGCCTCTTCAAGAGGTACTTTAACTCCCCAATCTGAATCTCTTGTAACAGCACGCATTTTGAGATCATCGATATAGTTTTTAGCAAATTGAATCACATTAGGTTTCCAATCTTTAGATTCAATCCAGCTTTTTAACTGCTCTTTGAATTTATCATAGCGTAAAAACCAGTGTTTGGTCGGTTTTAAAACTAAAGGATCCCCTGAGACTTTAGAGCGCGGATGTTTAAGATCGTGCGCTTCATAAGAATGGCCACAAGAAGGACACTCGTCACCACGGGCTTTTGAAAAACCACATTTTGGGCAAGTCCCCTCCACATAACGGTCAGCTAAAAAGCGGTGCTCTTTTTCACTATAAAGCTGTGAGGTCGTATGGGCTTCGATAAAACCTTGGGAATAAAGATCTAAGAAAAATTGTTGAGTGAGATCAGAATGATAAGAATTGGTGGTGCGAGAATAGTGATCAAAACTAATTTGTAATTTTTTAAAGAAATCTTTATTGATTTCATGAAAAATATCCACATGTTCTTGTGGGGTTCTTCCTGCTTTTTCAGCTGATAGCGTTATTGCCACTCCATATTCATCAGAACCGCAAATAAAAGCTACCTCATCCCCTTTTAAACGCCTGTAGCGTGCATAAACATCAGCTGGCAAATACGCTCCAGCTATATGTCCAAAATGAAGGGGGCCATTAGCATACGGCAAAGCCGCGGTAATTAGAACCCGAGAATTCATGAAATAGGGCCTTCACTCTCATCAATGTCAGCAATAATATCATGAGCGCTACGACGTGTTAACATATCAAGCACATCTTCCATATCGATTTGGTGACCTTTTCTAATATAGGCTCTTGTCACTTCGATGGCTAAATGAGCAATCTCAAATGAGCTTAAAGCTATAGGTCTTAAATATTCTGAGGTCAGGTGATCTTTTGTCATCATGGGTACAATCTACTCCTAAATTTTATGTTCTTCTGCAATGAGGATCGCTTTTAAGACCTCAAAGGCAGACAAAAGATTATCGTTAATAATTTGATAATCGTATTCTTTTTCAAAAGTTAGCTCATGTTGAGCTAATGATAGTCGTCTTTCAATAGACTCTTGACTATCAGAATTTCTAGCCATCAATCTTTGCTTTAGAGCAATCAGCGAGGGTGGCTTTATAAATATGAAAATAGCATCCAGGTTCATCTTCTTGAGATTCATGGCTCCTTGTACATCGATGACAAGTAAGACATGTTTTCCCTGATTTACCTGTTGCTCTACAAATTTCTTACTGGTGCCATAGCGGTTTCCAAAAACAACAGCGGATTCAAGGAACTCCCCTTTATGCTCAAGTTCGTGAAAAGTGCTTTCAGAAACAAAAAAATAATCTTGTCCCTCTAATTCTTCTACACGAGGATGTCTCGTGGTATAAGAAATACTTTCTACAACACACGCAAATTCCGAAGAAGCCATACGAGCAAGGGTCGTTTTACCAGTACCAGCAGGGGCTGATAAAATGAAAAGTTTTCCTTTAGTAAGATTTCCTAAAACTTTGTGGGTCATAGTTATATTTACTCTATATTCATGACTTGTTCTTTAATTTTTTCAAACTCAGTTTTTAACACCAGTGTCAAGTTGATTACAGCAAGTTCTGAGGTTTTAGCAGATAAGGTATTCACCTCTCGAAAACATTCTTGAGTTAAAAATTCAAACTTTCTACCGACTGCATCATGAGATGTTAAAAGGGCCTGCATCTGATTTAAGTGAGATTTCAAGCGGGTTATCTCTTCAGTAACATCTTGTTTTTCTACATAATAAATAACTTCTTTAGAAAGTCTTTCTTCATCATGACCTGAAAGTTCGAGCTGTTTCAATCTTTCTAAAAGTTTATGTTTTAACTTTTCAGGTGCGTGCTTTTGATGAGCCTCAATTTCAGTTAAAGTGTGTAAAATTAGCTCAAATCGCTTTTTAAAATCTTTTTCAAGCTGTTTACCCTCTTCCACTCTCATTTTAACAAGCGCTTCAATACAGCGTGATAATAGAGACTCAATATCGTTCATCTCTAGTTTTTTAGATTGTAACGTTGTTGCTTTCTCAAGCAAAAGATCAAACGTCACAACCGATGCTGGATACCCCGCAGCTTGTGCTAAATGGGCTAGTGTTTGCTTGGCTTGAATTAAATCCTGGCCAGCTTCTTGTTTATCTTCCTGCTCTTCCTTCAAGCGAACAAGGACTGTTCCCCGTTCCAAAAATCGGGCCACAAATAATCGAATCGGAATATTTAAGCTTAAAAAAGACTGAGGCAGGTCGGTTTGAATATCCAATCCTTTTTTATTCAGACTTTGTATTTCAATTCTGTACCGTCTTGAATGAATGGAATCAAGAACTTGAGCGTACGCTGTCATACTTTTCATAAGAGCATCTCATCAAGGGGTAAAAACAATGTATTAGTCTCTTCTTTTTTACTAAGCGGGGCAAAGCTCATTCTATGCAAAGTGGTTGGGCCAAAAGCTTTAAGCTTTTCAAGATGGAGCGCTGTCCCATACCCTTTATGAACATCAAAGCCATATTTAGGAAATTGTCTTGAATACATATCCATAAGCTTATCTCTAAAAACCTTTGCCAATATCGAGGCGGCACTAATAATAGGCTCTTTAGAATCCCCTTTTACAATGGCTTTTTGGGGGTAATTCAGTCCAGGTATAAGTAAAGAACCATCAACCAATACCTCATCAAACTCTAAAGGAAGTCTTGAGATCGCTGTTTTCATCGCTTTAAAGGTGGCTTGTAGGATGTTGATCTGATCTATTTGATCATTAGAAACGACCCCAAAAGCAAAATGAAAATTTTCTAGTTGCGATAATTGGATAAAAATATCTTCTCGATCTTCGGCTGTCAGAGTTTTGCTATCAAAAACCTGAGGTAATTGACAGGTATCTAAAGCAAAACAGGCACAAGCGACAACGGGACCTGCTATACAACCTCGACCTACTTCATCAACGCCAACTTTGACAAGTGAAGAATTTAATTGGCCGAAAAGATCGTCTTGTATAGCAGATCCCATAGAATACTTAGAGTATTAGGCTTGAGCTTTTGGAGCTGCTTTAAAAATAGCCTGTTTAATATTAGCTTTTTTACCAAATTCACCGCGGATACGATAAAGTTTAGCCTTACGGTTAACCCCTTTTTTCGCGACGACAATTTTAGCAATTTTTGGGCTATTAAGCATAAATACACGCTCAATACCTGCACCATAAGATACACGGTATAAAGAAATGGTTTCTGAAAGACCACGACCTTTACGGGCAATTATTGTGCCGGTAAAGACTTGGATACGTTCATTATTCCCTTCAATAATACGTGTATGAATATCCAATGTATCCCCAATACTAAATTCTGGATAATCGGACTTAATTTGTGCTTTTTCAATCATGTCGATTAAAGCATTATTCATAATATTTCTCCTATTTGCCCGTCAGTCTAACAGATCAGGCCGAATTTTTCCCATCTTTTCTAAAGCTTTACTTTTACGCCAAGCCGCAATTTTTTGATGATTCCCGTTAACAAGAACCTCTGGAACCTCTAATCCTTGAAATTCTACAGGTTTTGTATACTGAGGACCCTCAAAACCGCCCTCTTTAAAGGTTTCGGTTTGATTAGACCTCTCATCACCTAAAACATCCGGTATAAAGCGAGCTATCCCATCAATAAGACAAAGCGCTGCTGGCATTCCTGATGTTATTATAAAATCTCCAATCGAGATTTCCTCATCCACATATTGATCAATAATTCGTTGATCAATTCCCTCGTAATGACCGCAAATAATCACTAAATGATCATAAGTTGCAAGCCTTTCACAATCAGCGGATTTTAAGGGCTTACCCTGTGGGGACATGTAAACAATGTGCGATGAATCGGATTTAACTTTTTCAATCGCTTTAGATAGCGGACCTGGCATTAATAACATACCTGGACCACCACCATAGGGTTTATCATCAACTTTACGTCTAGGACCTTCCCCAAACTCTCTTAAATCAAGGCACGTTACTGTGATCAATTTATTGTCTAAAGCCCTACCCAAAATACTAGTATGAAAAGGACTATCGAAAAACTTAGGAAACAACGAAATTAGATCAACGTGCACAAAAAATTAAGCTTTTACGCCTCTTCGTTTTTTAGCACGAGTAACTTGCATTTGATTGCGTTTTTCTTGCCATTGATTAATGATCTCAGGAGCTACCTTTTTGATCACAGCTTTAGCTTGATCTGTAAATTCAGCACCTTGTGAAATCCAATAATTAGCTCTTTCAGCGTCAACAACGGCGTTGTTTTCAGCAAGAGATGGATCGTACCATCCAAGCATTTCTACATACTTACCATCACGTGGCGAACGGACATCAGCTACAACTAAACGGTAAGTTTGGTGGTTAGCTCGACCTTGTTGGCGTAAACGAATCTTTAATGCCATATTTTTTTCTCCTTATTACCCATTTCTTTAGAAAACTTTCTCTCTAAAGAGGGCATCTCTTTTAAAAATTGTTTTAATTTTTTGAATGTTTTAACCATCTTATTGACATCGTCGAGTGATACCCCACTACCTTTAGCAATCCGTCTGCGACGACCGACATCAAGTTCACAAGCTTCAACACGCTCTTTTAAAGTCATAGATTGTATCACAGCTTCAATACGCTGCAAACCTTTTTCATCAAAAGTTGAAGGATCTATATCTCCAACCCCTGGAAGCATACGTAATAAATTTTTTAATGGACCCATTCGACGGATCATTTGCATCTGTTTTAAGAAGTCAGCGTAGGAAAACTGAGCTTTTCTAAGCTTTTGTTCCATTTCGTCTTTTTCAGCCTGAGTAATGTGCTCTTCAGCTTTTTTAACAAGATTAACCACATCCCCCATTCCCAAAATTCTATCAGCCATAGAATTAGCATCAAATACTTGAAAATCATCAATCCTTTCACCGGTTCCTTCAAATAAAATCGGCTTCTGTGTGACATAGGACATCGACAAGGCCGCCCCAGCCCTTGCTGAAGAATCAACCATAGTTAAAATAATTCCTGTAATGCCTAATGCTGCGTCAAAGGCTTGAGCTGTCGCTACAGACTCTTGACCAAGCATGGCATTAGCCACAAATAGCACTTCATCAGGAGATGCTAGGGCTTTTAAAGACTGAATCTCATCCATTAGGTTTTGGTCTACATGCTGTCTACCAGCTGTATCGATAATTAAGACATCCCCGCTCACAGCTTTCATAAATTCAAAAGATTTTTTTAAAAGCTCTTTCTGATCTTTTTCCTGAGGGTCATGAAAAATTGGGATATTTAAAGGTTCAGATAACACTTTGAGCTGCTCAAAAGCTGCTGGTCTATAATAGTCTCCAGCTAGAATTACTGGATTTTTATAGTAGGGTTTAGATTTTAAAAGGCGGGCTAATTTAACCGTCTGTGTCGTTTTTCCCACCCCTTGAAGACCGCACATTAAGATGACAGAAGGCTTGGATTTTAAATGCAGCTCTTTTTTTTCCGCTGTCATTAACTGAACTAGTTCATCATGGACAATTTTTGTAAAAGTTTGAGCAGGATTTACGTTTTTGACAACAGTTTGCCCAAGAGCTTTTTCTTTTATCTTTTTAACAAGACGACCTACTACGCTGTACTCAACATCAGCATCCAGCAAGGCAAGTCTTACCTCTCGAGAGGCTTCGTCAATGTTACTTTCAGTAAGAACCTTGGCTCCTGTTAATTTGGAGAAAGTTTCTTGAAGTTTTTTTGTTAAGTTGCCAAACATACTTTGTCCTTAATAGAAGCTGTGTAATCGATCATGACACAACGATTATTTTCATTTAAATCTTTGATACAACAAGCGCTATAAAAGGGAGGATTTGAAAATATATCGATTACAGCTTCGGCTTGATCAAAACCAATTTCTAAAAAAATTCGAGCTTGATTATTTAAAATTTTTGGTAGCTCCGATGCAAGCTTTCGATAAAAGTCTAAACCATCGATGCCCCCTGAAAGGGCTAAATGGGGCTCAAAATTCTTCACCTGATTGTCTAAAGTATCTATCACTTTTTGCACGATATAAGGAGGATTACAGACAACAAAATCAAATGTACCTTCTATTGAATTAACAAGATCAGACTGATGAAAAACAATGTCTACATTTAAAGAAGAAGCATTTTTTTTTGCCATTTCTAAAGCTTCAACACTGATATCTGATGCATGCATCGTCGTGCTATTTTGATATTTTTTAATAGCGCATGCGATGGCTCCAGAACCTGTACATAAATCAAGCCCTTTTAAGGGGTCTTGAGATTTAAGATGTTCTAGAACTTTTTCAACTAGAATTTCTGTTTCTTGCCTTGGAATAAGAACGTGGGGATTTACTTTTAGGTTAAGCCCCATAAATGGTTGCTCACCGATAATATAAGAAACTGGTTCTTCTTTTGCTCTTCGCGCAATATAAGAGCGATAAGTATTTAATTCAGCTTCAACCATTGGACGATCAAAATTTAAATATAAATCCATCCGTTTAATACCAAGAACATGAGCAAGTAACCAATCAGCGCTTAGCCTGGGTTCAGATACGTTTTTCTGCTGTAAATAATCAGCGGCTTTTTTTAGAACATCTCCAAGAAGCTGCATAATAAGTTACGGTTGAGTACTCTGTTCGAGTTTCTGATTATAGTAAAAAGAGACAAGAGGGCCTGTCAAATCATCAAGATCGCCGTTAAGCACTTTATCAAGTTTATAAAGAGTTAATTCGATGCGATGATCCGTGACTCTATTTTGAGGGAAGTTATAGGTTCTGATTCTTTCAGATCTATCGCCACTTCCTACTTGTTGAGCTCTCAGAGAAGCCTGCTCGGAATGGGCCTTTCTTCTTTTTTCTTCGACAATTTTAGCCTGAAGTTGTCTCATACATTTTTCTTTGTTCTTATGCTGAGATCTTTCTTCTTGGCTATACACAACAGTTCCTGTTGGAATGTGAGTAATTCTAACTGCAGAGTCTGTAGTATTAACGTGTTGTCCACCAGCCCCAGAAGCCCTATAGGTATCGATTTTTAAATCTTTTTCATCTAATACAACAAGCTCTTCTTCATCTGGCTCTAGTAGGACGGCAACAGTAATAGCAGATGTGTGGATACGACCTTGAGATTCAGTTTTAGGAATACGCTGAACTCGGTGAGTTCCTGCTTCAAATTGCATGAATCTGAAAACATTATCCCCTGATATTCCCATCACATATTCCTTAAAGCCACCCATCTCAGATTCGGTACAGGATAAAAGCTCATAATTCCAGCCTTTAGAATCAGCATAGGCTTTATACATACGAACACAATCCCCTACAAAAAGAGCTGCCTCATCACCACCAGTACCTGCTCTTATTTCAAGGATGATGTTTCTTGAGTCTCTTGGATCGGGAGGAACTAATAGATTTTGAAGCTTACTTTCTAAAGAAAGTTTTTGAAGATTGAGTTGAGCTAGGTCTTCACGGATCATCTCAGAAAACTCATGGTCATCTGAAACATCTAGAAGACTTTGATTATTGACTATTTGACCATCTAAAGAATTTAGTTGATCAACAAGATTTCTAATCTCAGATAAATAGGCATGCTCTTTAGCCAAAGCCTTTAGCTTTTTTTGATCAGAGAGAACACCCTCTTGACCTAAGGCGGATTCGACTTCTTCAGCGCGCTTTAAAAGCTCAGCAATCCGCCCCGAGAGCATGGTTTATCTCTTACGAATTTTTGGAGATTTAACGTCTTCGTTAGTTTGAGGAGTAACTTGTGCAGCTTTTGCGTATTTTTTATTAAACTTATCTAAACGCCCTTCTGCATCCACAAATTGGTTAGTTTTTGTGTAGAAAGGGTGAGAAGCTGAAGAAATAGGCAAACGAATCATAGGATAGGTTTTACCTTCAAATTCGCCAGTTTCTTTAGATTTAATAGTGCTTCCTACTAAAAATTTATGTCCTGTTGATGAATCAACGAACAGAACGTCCTGATACTCAGGATGGATGTCGGTTTTCATGTTTTCTCCAAAAATACATCTAATTTATTTAGATAGATTACCCTAGTAACCTAAAAAATTACAAGGCTTTTGACGCAAGTAGGGCTGCTTTTGATTGTAAAAGACCAGCAAGCACCCCTTCTTCATAGCGAAAATAGGGATTTTCTTCTAATAAAGGGAAATCGTTAGGTTGCCACAGATCATCAGGAGTAATAGATGGGTATATTTTTTTTGAAAAATCATACATTCTTTTAATCTGCCCTTTGACAAGTTCATCAATAATTTCAATCATGTTTTGACTCCCTAACTTTTTTAAAGAAATCTTTTATAATATCTTTGCAAGGGTCTAACAAGACACCCCCTACAACCTCTACATGATGTATGGGATGAGGTTGTGATCGGACATCATAACAGCCGCCACAAGCTCCATGTCTTAAGTCAGGAGCTCCATAAACTATTTTTTTAATTCTTGATAAAACAGAAGCTCCGTAACACATTAAACAAGGCTCTAGAGTCGTATATAAAACGCAGTCGTTTAATCGCCAATTTTTTAATACGCTTTGACCCTCTTTAATACAGCGCATTTCTGCGTGAGAAGTTGCATCGTGATCTTTTTCTACAAGATTATACCCTTCTGCTATAATCTTTCCTTGAAAGACTAAAACAGCCCCTATTGGAACTTCATTTAATTCAAAAGCTTTTTTGGCATTTACTAGAGCCTTTTGCATAAAGCCTTCATCATCCATGACGCTCGTCCCTTTTTAGTTGCATAGTTTAGTTGGGTTTTATTATAATAGGAATAAGTTCTTAAAAAATTTGGAACCAAAAAGTTGAACCCCTCAAGCTGCGGGAGATTGTCATGTCATTAGATAAAGGTACTAAAGAAGAAATTACAAAGAAGTTTCAGCTTCATGAGAAAGATACCGGATCAGCCGACGTTCAAATTGCTATTTTAACGGAAAGAATTACTGAAATTACGGATCATCTCAAAGTGTCTCCGAAAGATCATAGTTCTCGTCTTTCATTACTTAAACTTGTTGGACAACGTAGGAAACTGCTTGATTACCTCAATTCAACAGACACAAGTCGTTATAAAAAGCTTGTTAAAAAGCTTAATCTTCGTAAGTAATTTCTTTAGCCGCCCCCTCTTCGGGCGGCAATCTTATTGCTCTGCAAACCATAAATTGTTATAGTTCTCAATAATGAAGGATGGAAGGTCCATTTAACGGCATATATCCTTGTCCTTAAATGGTCAGTTCATCCTTCCCCTAAAATAAGGAATGAACATTGTTTAATATTACACAAAAAACTGTCTCTATTGCCGGTAAAGAAATTATTCTTGAAAACGGTCTAATTGCTAGACAAGCTGGTGGTTCCATCATGCTTAAAGCTGGCGAAACTATGATTCTTGCTACTGTCTGTTCTAAAGACAAACCTGCCGATGACATTGATTTTCTTCCCTTAAAAG
The DNA here is from genome assembly GCA_903867585.1 of uncultured Chlamydiae bacterium. Lineage (GTDB taxonomy): Bacteria > Chlamydiota > Chlamydiia > Chlamydiales > Rhabdochlamydiaceae > CAIPRZ01. Next base: position 6,743 of record CAIPRZ010000017.1, on the reverse strand, counting down.
TTGACTACACAGAACGTTTTTCCTCCGCTGGAAAAACTCTTGGCGGCTTTATTAAGCGTGAAGGACGTCCTACGGAAAAAGAAATCCTTGTAAGTCGTCTTATTGACCGTCCTATTCGTCCTATGATCGAAGAGGGTTATTACCAAGAAATTCAAGTCCTAACAACAGTCTATTCTTTTGATGGCGTTCATAATCCAGAAGAACTTGCTATTTGTGCCGCTTCTGCAGCGCTTGCTATTTCTGAAGTTCCTTTGATTAAGCCCATCGGAGCTGTTCGTGTCGGCATGATTGAAGACCGCTTTATTGTGAACCCAACGATTGCGGAAATGAAGGCATCAAAGCTTGATCTTATGATTGCAGGTACTGAAGATGCTATATTAATGATTGAAGGTTTCTGTGACTTCCTTTCAGAAGAACAACTTTTAGAAGCGATTGATGAAGGTCATGCTGCTATTAAAGTTTTCTGTGAAGCTGTCTTAGAACTTCAAAATAGAATTGGCAAACCTAAAGATCGCGCTCACATTAAACAAACAAATCACGAGCTTATTTCCTCTATTGAATCGTTTGCTAAAGAGCCTTTAAGTTACGCGGTTCGCACAAGAAAAAAACAAGAACGTGAAATGGCAGTTAGCGAAATACAAAACACGGTTTTTGAAAATTTTGTTAAAGAAGAACCAGGTTTTAGTAAAACTGATGTGGCGATTGCTTTTGATAAAGTTCATGCAAACGCCATGCGTCATATGATTTTAACGGAAAATCATCGCTCTGACGGTCGTAAATGTGACGAAATCCGCCCAATCGATATTCGTCTTGATCTTTTACCACGAACTCATGGTAGCGCCCTATTTACACGCGGTGAGACCCAGTCACTTGCTGTTTGTACACTCGGTGGTGAGACTATGGCCCTTAAGTCAGAAAACCTTTCTGGTGAGAATGCATCAAGATTTTATCTTCAATACTCCTTCCCTCCTTATTCAGTAGGAGAAGTTGGCCGTAATGGTCCTCCAGGAAGACGAGAAATTGGTCATGGAAAACTGGCAGAAAGAGCTCTTTTACTAACTCTTCCTAAAGCTGAGAAGTTCCCTTATGTAATCCGTTTAGAATCTAATATTACAGAATCTAACGGCTCTTCATCGATGGCCTCTGTCTGTGGTGGCTGCTTAGCACTTATGCAAGCTGGGGTTCCAATCGCTCATCCAGTAGCAGGTATTGCCATGGGACTAATCGTAGAAAAAGATAAATTTGCTATTTTATCTGATATTTTAGGTGCTGAAGATGCCTTAGGTGATATGGATTTTAAAATCACAGGTAACGATAAAGGCATTACTGCTTTCCAATTAGATATTAAAGTAGAAGGTATTACACCTAAAATCATGCGCGCAGCTCTTATGCAAGCAAGAACTGGACGGATCCATATCCTCCACAGAATGCTAGAAGCTTGCCCTAAATCTAAAGAAAGCCTTTCAGCTCATGCTCCAAGAATAGAAACCATCCAAGTTAAACCATCTAAGATTGGTATTATCATTGGTCCTGGTGGCAAGCAGATCCGTGCTATTATTGAACAATCTGGAGCTCAAATCGACATTAATGACGAAGGTGTTGTAAGCATTGCAGCTACCTCTTCTGAATCAATGAGTATTGCAAGAGAAATGATTTTAGGTCTTGTTACTGAAGTGGAAAAAGGAAAAGTTTATAAAGGTAAAGTCGTATCGATTGTGGCCTTTGGAGCTTTTGTCGAGCTTCCAGGCGGCAAGCAAGGACTACTGCATATCTCTGAAATCGATCATAAACGTCTAAAAACCGTTGATGAGGTTTTAAAACTTCATGAAATGATTGATGTTCAAGTACTTGATGTCAATGATGCTGGTCAAATCAAACTAAGCCGTAAAGTTCTAATTCCAAGACCAGAAATGAGCAGCCCTGCTGTTTAACTAGTCTATAATTAGATCTTGAGAGGATTTTAAGCCTGTAGGAATTTCCTACAGGTTTTTTTTTGAATCTAAATAGTCTATATCATTAAATAATTCTGAATAGTACCTTAAAATATATAAGAAATATCTTCTTTGATTTCTTTGACTTAAATACTTTTTCCAAAATATTTTAGCGTTATTTGCTAATTCTTCAGCAGTTTTAGGGTTTTGATTAAAATACTCAATCTTTGCTTCGATTTCATTTATATCCTTACTAATTGAAATATAATGAATATTATCAATAAGACCTCTGTAATACCACTGTTCTAAATTGGAAGTAAGCTTCAAACATAATGAACCGGATCCTAAAATCCACCACAGTCTTGAATATGTGGCTCCCCAACCGTCAATATCAATAAGATACCGATATTTAAAATGATCCTCTAATGATTTTTTACCAGCAACAAAGGGAGACTTATCCATGGATTTGTCAAGAGTGGGGTATCTTGACTTAAATTCGCTATACTTTATGTCCAGTAAATAACTTTTTTTATTTGTAGATTCATATACTAAATGTCCACGCTCGCTTTGAGCCCAATTTTCTGTTGGTCCTAAATGACCTGAGCAACCACCTCTCCAAAGAGCTTTTTTAATTCTTTTATTAAATGGGAATTTAGACGCTAATTGATTTATAAATTCATCAGGATTTTGATCTTTTGTAACATCATCATATCCTCCCAACGCAGTCCAATCTGGAATTGCGATTTCATCATTAGCGCCCTTATGTTTTGTAAAAACAAGAACAGGTATTTGAAATTTTTCGAAACCATTTTTATGATGATATTGATCATGCATACAGAAAAAAAAAGTAAAATCTTTTAATGCAAAGTTTTCACAAATATTTTGAATACTTTTTTCCATGGGCTTTCTAACAGCCTTATTATCTTCTCCTTCTTTAGGCCAATAAAACTTGGCCTTATGATTTTTTACAACAACCTGAACTATCCCAAAAGTATTTGGAATATCCGGAAACCTTTTTTGAATTGAATTAATACGCGTTTTTAAATCGGTAAAATTGGCATGAGAAAAATCTTCATATAAACTCAACATCATCCAGTCTGGATTAGCTAGAATATAAATATGCGAAAATAATGATAGAAAATAGAACAAATATTTCATGAAGATCCCCCCATTTAAAAAGGAAAGAAAAACATAAAAAGAATTCTTTGTAATTAAAAAAGGCCCGCTAAAAGCAGGCCTTTTATAAAACTTTAAGTCATTTGCGGACTTAAGTCTGTAGGAGGAAGTGGGGAGGAGATTTTTTATATAACTCAGAGGCCGATTTTAGACGGTCATTTTTGGTCTCTTCATTAAAATTTCCAGCCATAATATCTAAAACGTCTTGGCGATCAAGAGTTTCATATTTTAAAAGCATGTCGGTCATAAGTATTACCTTTTCACGCTCTTGCTCTAAGAATTCACAAGCTCTTCTATGACCTTGCTCAATAAGCTCTTTAACTTCGCGATCGATTATTTTAGCAGTCTCTTCTGAATAGGTTCTTTCTTGGAAATTACCACCGCCAAGATATTGACCCGACTCTGATTTCTCATCATAGGCCACAAGACCTAAGTCTGAGGTCATTCCCCATTCACAAACCATGCTTCTTGCAAGACGTGTGGCTTGAATAATATCCCCTTGAGCACCCGATGACATATCGTTCACAAAAATCTCTTCCGCAGCTCTTCCACCCATCAAGATGGCAAGCTTATCTAAAGCTTCTTGCTTCCAGTAGCCAAGTCTATTTTTTATTGGCATAAAGTGGGTAGCTCCAAGAGACATCCCTCTTGGGATCACAGTAACTTTATCCACAAGATCAGAATGTTTTACTTTTAAAGCAACGATGGCATGGCCAGCTTCATGGAAAGCTGTTGTTTTCTTTTCAGCTTCATCCACTTCAAGACTTTTTCGCTCTTTACCATAACGGACTTTATCACAAGCTTCTGAGGTCTCTTGAGCCGTTACTGCAGATCTTCCACGACGAGCGGCTAAAAGGGCCGCTTCATTTAAAATATTGGCAAGATCAGCTCCAGAAGCACCAGGTGTAATACGAGCTACATCCATAAGATCAACAGATGGATCTAATTTAATACGACGAGCATGCACTTTTAAAATTTCAAAACGGCCTTTTAAATCTGGTAAATCGATAATGATTCGTCTATCAAAACGGCCTGGACGTAGTAGAGCTTTATCAAGAACATCAGGACGGTTTGTAGCAGCGATGATAATCACCCCTTCAGAAGTATCAAAACCATCCATTTCAACAAGTAGCTGGTTTAAGGTTTGCTCGCGCTCATCATGACCGCCACCAATCCCAGAACCACGATGACGTCCTACAGCATCAATCTCATCGATAAAGATGATACATGGAGCAAATTTTCTAGCTTCTGTGAACATATCTCTAATTCTTGAAGCACCAACCCCCACAAACATCTCAACAAAGTCTGAACCTGAGATTGAAAAGAAGGGACGATCTGCTTCACCAGCAACCGCTTTTGCAATTAAGGTTTTACCAGTACCTGGCGCTCCTACACAAAGTACCCCTTTAGGAATACGGGCGCCCAGCGTGGTGAATTTTGCCGGATCTTTAAGGAAATCTACAATTTCTTGTAATTCTTCTTTGGACTCATCACATCCAGCAACATCCTTAAATGTTACCTTATTTTTATCTTTAGTAAGTAATTTTGCAGGAGACTTACCAAATGTCATAGCTCCAGAACTGGCCCCTTTCATTTGTCTTGAAAAGATCATGTAAAGGAAAAAACCAACTATTAAAACAGGTAAAAATGTGACAATGTAGCTGATATAGTTAGGAGATGGATCCACGCTTTTAAAGGTTTTATCTAAAACAAGATTACGTGGTTGATCAGGAGCTCTAAATTCTAAGTTTTTATTAGCATTAAAAGCATCAAGTTCAGTTTTAGCGCCAACAAACCATTTTCCGAAAGTATCTGGATCTTGTTTTTCTAAAGCTTGAGTCGTAAGTTCTTGGTTATTAAAATACCAAGTTGTATTGATCACTAAAGAGCGCGCTTTTTCAAGCTGTATTTGATTAGCATCAAAAGCATCTGTGGAGCTTTTTAATGAATCAAGAACGGATAAATAACTTTTAACATTTCTTAAAGCTAAAAACTGGGCCCCTTGATTTTTAAATAAAAGGTCTTGAGATATAACGTTTAAGCTTTGAAGAGTCTCATTAAAAACTTCGAGGTAATTTTTCGTGTCGTTAGAGGTTCTAAGTTGATAAAGCCGCACTTCTAAAGCCTTAATCTCTGATTTTAGTTGATCATCGCCTATGCCTAAAACAGGAGATCTAAAGTTTTGAACAAGACTGATTAACTGCTCTGAAAAAGCTTTGCAGGACTCAAGTGAAGACTGTGAGTTAAAGCTAGATAATTTTGAATTGAGAGTAGTTAAAGACGTTAACTTGCGATCTGAAAGAGATTTAAGGGTCAGTGATGCGTTAAGTCCAACAAGATCATACGAAGAATCAACGATTCTTGCTCCATTTTCAGGGAGACTATAACCTGTTAAATTGTAAAAATAATCAACTGACTCAAGAGCTAGTGATTTAAGATTGGCAAGATCAGTTTTGAGAAGGCTAAGTTCAGTTTTAAGCCGATCACTTTGATTTAATAGTTCTAAATAGCGATATCGATTTTTAGAAAGATCGGATTGTTGATCCCGATAAATCCCAGTAAAAGTAACTAAATTATCATTAAGTGCAATTTTTTTAGACTCTTCTGGCTGAATGAGATCAAGGTTAACAAGGTGCTCTACTTGATAACTAAAGCCTACCTGATGTGATCGAGGAGAACTAAGATTTTGAAAGGTAATAAGCGCCAGTACAGCTGATGCTAATAACACCAAGAATCCACCTGGAAAGCCTTTCTTTTGATCGGGTTTAAAATCGTTATCTTGACTCATTCAGATCAATCCTTAATTAAATTTTAGGCTAAAAATGCCGTCTTCATAAGAATACCCTCTTAAAGCTTTTTAAGAAAGTAGACCAAATCAGGCCAAAATTAAATGGCTAATTTTATTTTTAATAATAACAACTAAGTAATAATTTGTCTTCATGTAATTAATAAATTTAAATTAATCTAATATACTTTGTTTCATTAGTGAAACTAGGATAGTAATTTAAGAAAAATTTATTTTTCGAACGAAGCGTCGGAACCTTGTTATAAAACCAGTTAGGTAATTTTTCAAGATCCATTCCAGCTCTATCCTCGTAAATCCAAAGAGCTTTATTTAGATCATCGCTGTTATGCTCCAATAGATCGGTTTTTTCCTCAAAAATTAAAACGCAGAAATTTTTAGAAGCCATTAGACTAAAAGCTTTTAAAATGAAATTTTTAGGTGATGTTGAATCTTCAACAGCTTCTGATAAATTCTGCAAAATATCACGGGAAACTGTCAGACTTTGCCTTTTAAAAAAGATGAGTAAAAAATGGTAAATTTCAAAAAATTCAAGCGTCTTTGGGAAATAAATAGCCTGATTTAATGAGGATGGATGGGTTACAAGAACTTCCTTATCAAACCTTTTTTCAAAATAGGTATGTAAAAGCTGAGCCTCTTGGCTTAAAAAAGAAAGGGACTCCCCCTTCTTTTTTCCAAAAATCTTTTCTAGCGATGGGAAAAAATCCTGACGAAGTCTAGTTCTTAAAAACTTGGGATCACTATTTGTATGATCTTCAAAATAAGGGATCTTTACCTCTTCAACATACTTAATAAGGGTTTTTTTATTGATCTCAAGAAGGGGTCTAAATAGC